>CAMCJY010000015.1 GCA_945875225.1 Comamonas sp. lk
GTGTCGGCCAGGTATTTGGGCTTGCCATCGCGCAAAGTCAGGCGGGCAAAGATGCCGGCAATTTTGATATGCCGCTGCAAGCCCATCCACTCCACCGCACGGTAGAACTCGCCAAAGTCATCGCCCACCGGCAAGCCGGCTTGGCGCGCTTGCTGCCAATAGCGCACCGTCACGTCCAGGCAAAAGTCCTCTTCCCAGCTCAGAAAGGCGTCGCGCATCAGGCTGGCGATGTCATAGCTAATCGGCCCATACACCGCGTCCTGAAAATCCAGCACGCCCAAAGGGTGGGCGCGCCCGGCGTCCATCAAGTTGCGCGGCATAAAGTCGCGGTGCACATACACCGAAGGCCAGGAGAGGTTGTTGGCGATGATGGTTTCAAACGCCCCCTCCAAGACTTGGCTTTGCGCTGCATCGAGCACCAGCTGGCGGTGCTGCGCGACATACCACTGGGGGAACAAGTCCATTTCACGGCGCAAGAGCGCATGGTCGTAAGGCGGCAAGACGCCCGGCTGGGAGGCTTTTTGCCAGGCGATCAAGGTGTCCACCGCTTGCAAATACACGTCTAAAGGGGGCGCCGCTGTGGGGTCTATGCGCTGCATCATGGTGTGATCGCCCAGATCGGTGAGCAGCAAAAAGCCTTGCGCCTGGTTCCAATCGAGTACCTGCGGACAGTGCAGGCCCGCCTGCTGCAAGAGATCGGCAACTTTGACAAAAGGTGCGCTGTCTTCTTGGTTCGGTGGCGCATCCATCACGATCACACTGGGCCCGTACGTGCTATGGCCGCTATTCAAGCGCAAATAACGCCTAAAACTGGCATCGACCGACGCCAGGCGCAGGCTCTCGGGCTGCAGGCTGAAGCGCTCTTGGATCGACTGCAGCCAGACAGCAAACGCCTGCCCCCGCGCGGCATCATCCCAGTGCACTGCTTGCAGCATAGTGGGTGCGACGCTATCCGGGCTTGGGGTTGATGCGCTAGCGCTTTGAGAATCCACAGCGGACGGCGGCGCGCCACTGGCGAGAGAAGACGGGTCATTAGGGCTCATGGATAATCCATTGTCCATCTTTTTGCGCACCTACCTTGCCCTCTTCCTCGTTCATGGCTCCAAATCACCGCTTGCGGCCCGCCTTAGCGTGCGATGGGAAGGCGAGGATGCTGGTTCACACCGGGCTATGCGCCGCGCTGACAGTCCTCGCAATACCCGCCAGCGCGCAAAGCGCAAAGCCGGGGGCACCAGGCCAAGCCAGCCTGTTGGACACCAGCGGCCAGAAAACCTGGGTCTATCTGTCTGGCGACAGGCTCAGCGGCCACGCCGACAAAGAGGTGCTGCTGGAAGGAAACGCGCAAATGCAGCGTTCAGACTCGCAGATCAGCGCCGACCGCCTGCGTTACGACCAGCGTACCGACCGCCTGCAAGCAGAAGACCATGTGCGCATCGTGCGCAAGGAACGCATTTATACCGGCAGCTATTTGGACATGGATGTAGAGCGCTTTGAAGGCTTTTTCACCCACATTAGCTACGATCTGGGCGGCGAAAAAGGCCACGGCGAAGCAGTGCGCGCTGACTTCGCTGATAAAGACCATATGACGGCCCACCAAGGCACCTACACCACCTGCCGTCGCAAGCCCGGCCCCCATTGGGTGCCCGAGTGGGTACTGACTGCGAAGCAACTGAATATTGACAATGAAGAGGAGATAGGCAAAGCCCAGGGCGCTTATCTGCACTTTCAAGGTGTGCCGGTACTGCCGGTGCCGCCCTTTAGTTTTCCCATTACAGATAAACGTAAATCGGGCTTTTTGCCACCTTTATTTGGCATTGACAGCGCCAATGGCTTTGAGCTGGCCACCCCCTACTACTTCAACATCGCGCCTAATTACGACCTGACGGTGACGCCCAACTTCATGACCAGTCGGGGGGTGAACGTAGAAAACCAGTTGCGCTACCTGGAGCCAAACTACGCCGGGGAGGTGAAGCTGGCCTATATGCCGAACGACCGATTGCGGGGGCAGGACCGCCTTGCCTTAGCGCTGACACACGGTATGCAAATTGGCAGCCCCATAGGAAACATTTCTTTCGGAGCCAACATCACGCGCGTTGGCGACGATAACTACGGAGCTGACTTTAGTACCAGCACTATTTTTCAAGGCGCGCTTGCATTAGGCGGCACAGCGCGTCAGTTACCGGCAGACCTTACCGCAAGCTGGGGCCGTGGTGATTTATCGTCCATGCTCAAAGTGCAAAAATGGCAAGGCCTGCAAATCATCACGCCCTATGACCGGGTGCCGCAATGGACACTGCGCTATGCGCAAAGCAATGTACAAGGCATCGACTGGTCGGTAGACACCGATATCACCCAGTTTGAGGGCGACCGTGCGCTTACCCGCCAGCCCAATGCGCAACGCGCCTTTGCTTGGGCGCAAATCAGCTACCCCCTGATCTGGCCGGCTTTTTACCTGACGCCAAAACTGCAAACCCATGTGGCAGGCTACCAATTTGACGCCCCCATTAACAACCAGCAGTCAAGCAACAGCCTGGTCAACACCTTCAGCCTGGATGCAGGGCTCACCCTTGAACGCAGCACCGATATTTTGGGCGTAAAGCTACTGCAGACCTTGGAGCCGCGGGCCTACTATGTCTATACGCCCTATACCGATCAAAGCCTGTTACCCAATTACGACACCGCGGCGCAGGACCTCAATTTAACCGCTGTATTTACCGAGAACGCCTATGTCGGCCACGATAAAATTTCTGATAACAATTTGCTCACGTTCGGCCTGACGACACGATTTTTAAACCCGGACACGGGCGCCCAGTTGGCCAGCTTTGGCATTGCGCAGCGCTTGCGTTTTGAAGAGCAAAAAGTGACGCTATTTCCCGGGCAAGCACCAGCTGCTGTCGGGCTGAGCGATGTTTTGCTGGGTTCGCGCCTGAACCTGGGAGATCGCTGGGTGCTGGACGCTGCCACGCAATACAACATCCAGACCCAACAATCGGTGCGCTCAGTCATCGGTGGCCGCTACCACGCGGGCGACTTCCAAACACTGAACATCGCCTACCGCTCGCAATTGAACGCGAGTGAGCAAGTGGACATCAGCTGGCAGTGGCCGCTCAGTGGTCTCTGGAGCGCAAGAGCTGGGGTAGCCGATTCAGACGCCGGGCGCTACTACGGGCTCGGTCGCGTGGCCTACAGTTTGCGCGACCAGCAGCTGGTCGATAGCCTTTTGGGCCTGGAGTACGATGCGGGCTGCTGGATTGCCCGTCTCGTCTATAGCCGCACACCCATCACGCCCCAGACCGCGAACTCTAAGGTGATGTTCCAAATCGAGTTCGTGGGCTTTACGCAGCTTGGAATTGACCCCTTCAAAGCCTTAACCGGTAGCATCCCGCGCTACCAGTACCTTCGCTGATGCGTTTTTGCCATTGCTTGTTCACTCTTTACCCCTCAATCCTATGAAGATGCCTGTGTGGATTTTTTCTCTTTTGCTGGCTTTCAGTGCAGCAGGCCATGCACAGACTGCGCCGAGCGATGATTACATTGTTGCGCTGGTCAATTCAGAGCCCATTACCCATGGCGAGTTGCAAACCCAAATCCGGCAAGTGGTAGAGAGCCGCGGGCCCCAGTCTGCGCCGCTGCCACCCGCTGCCGAGCTTCGGGCCGCTGTGCTGGAGCGCATGGTCGTAGAACGTGCCCAACTCCAACTAGCCAGGGAAACCGGCTTGCGCGTGGATGCGGCATCTATCGACCAGGCAGAAGCCAATATCGCCGCCCAAAACCAATTAGACGTGGCGCAGCTGCGTGCCAACCTGGAGCGGCGTGGAACCACGCAAGCAGCGTTTCGCCGGCAATTGCGCGATCAACTCCTGATCAACCGCCTGCAAGAGCGCGAGGTGGAGACGCGGATCAAAATTAGCGATACCGATGTGGAGGCCGCCTTGGCGGCACGCAAAGAAGCGGCCAGCGACCCCCAAAACCAGGAAGTCAATCTCGGACATTTATTCCTCGCCCTACCAGAAAACCCGAGTGCGGCAGCCCTTGCCCAGGCGCAGCAGCAGGCCCAAAAAATACGCGATCGCATGCAAGCGGGCGAATCCTTTGAGGCGCTGGTACAAGAGTTTTCAGCAGCGGAACGCAGCAATGCCGGGCAAATTGGCATGCGCCGGACAGACCGCTACCCGCCTTTGTTTATCAATGCAAGCCAAGCGCTAGCGGTTGGCGCGGTGTCGCAATGGGTGCGCTCGGATGCAGGCTTGCATTTGCTCAAAGTTTTGGAGCGGCGCGTCAATGGGCTTTCTGACACCCAGGTGCAGCACCACGCGCGCCACATACTGCTGCGACCCGATGCGGCCTTGACGCAGCAACAAGCCATTGCGCAACTCGCCGCGGTGCGCCAGGGCATTCTTGCAGGCGCTACCAGCTTTGAGGCGCAAGCGCGCGCACTATCGCAAGACGGCAGCGCAGCCCAGGGCGGCGATTTGGGCTGGGCTGGGCCTGGCCTGTTTGTGCCCGAATTTGAGCAAGTGCTCCAGCGCTTGCGGGAAAAAGAAATTGCCGAGCCCCTGGTGTCGCGCTTTGGGGTGCACCTGATTGAGCTCTTAGAGCGCCGCAATGTGGACCTGACCCCTGCCCAGCTGCGCGAGCGCGAGCGCAACCTGCTGCGGACCAAGCGCGCAGACGAGGTCTTTGAGGGCTGGGTCCGCGACGTGCGCGGCCGCGCTTTCGTTGAAATCCGTGACCCCGGATAAGCCGGTGGCACCCGCAGTGCCGCTGCTCTAGTTAGACATTGATGCAACACATAGCGCGCAAGCGATTTGGCCAGCATTTTTTGAGCGACGGCGGCGTGATCGACGCCATTGTGGATGCCATATCTCCGCAAGCCGGCCAGGCGATGGTGGAAATTGGTCCGGGTCTGGGGGCTTTGACGCAGCCCCTGGTGGAGCGCTTGGGCGCGCTGACGGTCATCGAACTGGACCGTGATTTAGCAGCGCGCTTGCGCACCCATGCGCATTTGCAAGTGATCGAATCCGATGTGCTGCGCGTTGACTTTAGCGCCATTAGCGAAGCAGCTCGGCCAAATCGCCTGCGGGTAGTAGGTAACTTGCCCTACAACATTTCGACGCCGATTTTGTTTCACCTGCTTGACTTTGCGGCCTGCATTGAAGACCAGCACTTTATGCTGCAAAAAGAAGTGGTGGACCGCATGGTGGCCACGGCAGACACCGCTGATTTCGGACGCCTGAGCGTGATGCTGCAATGGCGTTATCAGATGGAAAACGTATTGGCGGTGGGCCCCCAAAGCTTTACACCACCACCGCGGGTTGACAGCGCCGTGGTGCGCATGCTGCCTCTGGCTGCACCGGCACTGCCCAATGCCGCACTCTTGGGGCCCTTGGTGCAAGTGGCCTTCAGTCAACGACGCAAGCTACTGCGGCACACCTTGGGTGCCTTTTTAGAAAAGCATAATTTTTCTGGGAACTTTGATTTGCAAAGGCGCGCGCAAGAGGTACCGGTTGCGGAGTACATCGCACTGACGCAGCAGCTTGCGCTGTAAAAAGGCTGATGTCCCCGCGCATATTCCGCATTTTCCCGCTGCTGTTTGTCGTCCTTTGGTCGACCGGATTTATCGGTGCGCGTTTAGGCTTGCCGCATAGCGAGCCACTGACGTTTTTGTTTGTGCGCTATCTGCTGGTGGTGGCCTTGCTGCTGGTGCTGGCGGTGCTGAGCAAAGCGCCCTGGCCGGCGCAGCCCCGGGATTGGTTTCACATCGGCGTGGCCGGTTTGCTGATTCACGGGGTGTACCTGGGCGGCGTATTTATTGCCATTTCCATGGGCCTGCCTGCGGGTGTAGCCGCTTTGGTGGCGGGCCTGCAACCCTTGTTGGTGGCGGTAGGCGCAGGATTGTTTTTACGCGAGACAGTGGTGCCTAGGCAATGGCTCGGTCTGGTCTTGGGCCTGGCGGGCGTAGCCCTGGTGCTGGAAAACAAGTTGGGTACGGGTTTTGAGTTACAGGCCTTGCTGCCCTGCTTGATATCGCTGTTGTCCATCACCTGCGGCAATCTGTACCAAAAACGCTTTTGCCCGCAATTTGACTGGCGCACCGGCGCGGTCGCGCAGTTCGTTCCCACCGTGGTGTTCACCGGTATGGCGGCGGCGCTGACCGAGACACTGCGTATCGACTGGGTGCCCGAGATGGTGTTTGCCATGGCTTGGCTAGTGCTGGTGCTGTCGCTGGGCGCGGTCAGCCTACTTAACTGGCTGATCCGCAACAACAACGCGGTCAACGTGGCCAGCCTGTTTTACCTGGTACCGCCTTGCACCGCGGTAGTGGCCTGGTTGCTATTTGGCGAATCCTTTGCCGGCACCGCGTTAGTGGGCATGGGCCTGGTGGTGTGGGGCGTGTATTGGGCACGCGGGCAATAAGGCAAGCCTTTGGCCGCTTAGTCCATCAATTTGCGGCTGAGGTAAACCATCTCCAAGCTGACGCGCTTGGCTGTTTCTTTCAGGTTAGCCGCAGCGGCGTGACCGCCATCGGTGTTCTCGTAGTAATAAAAGGGCAAGCCCATGGCCTGCATCTTGGCGGCCATCTTGCGTGCGTGGCCGGGGTGCACGCGGTCGTCTTTGGTGGAGGTCACAAAAAACGGCTCGGGGTAGGCCACCCCCGCTTGGAGGTGGTGGTAGGGCGAGAGTTGGGCTAAAAACGCGGCCTCGGCAGGGTCGTCGGGGCTGCCGTATTCGGCTACCCAGGAGGCGCCGGCCAGCAGCTTGTGGTAGCGCAGCATATCGAGCAGCGGTACCTGCACGACCACGGCATTCCACAAGTCCGGGCGCTGCGTCATCTGCACACCCATGAGCAAGCCGCCGTTGGAGCCGCCTTGGATGCCCAGGCGGCGCGGGCTGGTAATTTTGCGGTCTATCAGGTCCTGAGCCACGGCCACAAAGTCATTGTAAATTACCTGGCGCTTGGTCTTGAGACCGGCTTGGTGCCAGGCCGGGCCAAACTCCCCGCCGCCACGGATATTGGCCAGCACGTACACACCGCCGCGCTCCAGCCAAAGCTTGCCGGTCAACGCGGAGTAGCCGGGGTTCATCGGTACCTGAAAGCCGCCGTAGGCATACAAAAGTGTGGGCGCTTGGCCGTCCATGGCGAGGTCTTTGCGGCGCACCACAAAGTAGGGAATGCGCGTGCCGTCTTTGGAGATGGCCTCGCGTTGCTCGGTGATCAGGCCCTGTGCGTCAAAGCGTGCGGGCGAAGCCTTTAGCGCCTCGGTCTTGCCCGATACGGCGTCGGCCAGCCACAGCGTGGTGGGCACCAAAAAACTGGTGGCGGAGACAAAAAGCTGGTCGTCCATGTCGCTGGCGCTGACCACGCCTAAATTGGCCGGATTGGGCAGGTCCAGGCGCTGGCCACTCCAGCCTTGGGGGCCGTGGGCGAAGGACATCATCTCACCTACTACATTCGTGCTCAAGCTTAGAACCAGGCGACTGGCCGTGCGGCTCACGCCCTGGATGGACTGGCGCGCGTGGGGTGCAAACACCAGCTGCACCGACAGCTTCGCAGGCGTAGCCAGCGCGGCGGCCAAATCAAAACTCACCAGGGACGATTGGGTAAAGGTGGGGCCGCCAGCCACCGGCGTCCAGGGCTCTTGCAGGCTGAAAATAATTTGTCCATCTAAGTACCCGCGCAAGCTGGACTTAAGCGGCACCGGCAAACGCACTGGACCCTTATCGGTCAGGACGTACAACTCATGGGCAAAAAACGCCACGGAGCGCTCCACGTAGGCGGCGACAAAACGGCCCTGGCTATCGCGGATGACGCCGGGCCAGGTGCCCACGTCTTTTTTGTCGCCGCGAAACACTTCTTCGGCCTGCGCCAGCGCCTGGCCCCGGCGCAGGCGCTTGACGATGAAGGGGTAGCCCGACTCGGTGACATCTTCGAGGCTCCAGGATCGGGCAAGCAGCAAGCTGTCCTGGTCCAGCCATGCGGCACTTTGCTTGCCTGCGGGCAAAGCAAAGCCGCCAGGTACAAAGCTTTTGGTCTCGGTGTCGAACTCGCGCATCTGCACCGCGTCTTTGCCGCCGTCGGACAGCGATACCAGGCACAGGCGCTGCGCCGGGTGCAAGCAATTGGCGCCTTTGTAGACCCAGTTAGCTGACTCGGCTTGGGCCAGCGCGTCAAAGTCCAGCACCGTCTCCCAGCGAGGGGTGGCGCTGCGATAAGCGCTTAAATCTGTGCGCCGCCACACGCCGCGCACAGCGTTAGCGTCTTGCCAAAAGTTGTCAATATGGCGGCCGCGAAAGCTAGGCATAGGCACCCGGTCGCTGGCCTGCACGATAGTGAGCGCCTGCTGCTGTATGGGCGCAAACCGCGCGTCTGCTTGCAATAGGTCCAGGCTGCGCTGGTTTTCTTTGGCCACCCAGTCAAGCGCGCGTGCGCCTTGCACTTCTTCCAGCCATTGGAAAGGATCAGTAGCGGAATCGGGCATGGCGCGGGCAATCGTGGTGGTGTTGAGGGCGGGGGTTTGGGCATGGGCCATCCACCCTGCGAAAAGTGCAATCGTGCTGACGCACACTTCGATTATCTTGATTCGTCCCACGGCCTATCTTCCTTTGCCAAACGTTAAATATTTTGCTGCCAGCGCCGCATTGTGGATGCAGCACCAGGAGGCCATGGGAAGCGGCGACCAAAATACATTGCGTTTTCGCCACCCGTTCACATGCCCTTGAACAGCCCCGCATAACTGCGGCTGACTTCCAGCAGCTCTTTGCTGCCGCGCACCGAGACCAGTTGGCGGCCGCGCTCGTCGCGTTGCACGCCGGCGATGGCGCGCACATTGACCAGCGTGCTGCGGTGGATTTGCCAAAAGCGCTGCATGTCCAAAGTATCTATGAGCTCTTTGATGGAGGTGCGGATCAGCGCCTCTTGGGTGGCGGTTTGGACGCGGGTATATTTCTCGTCGCTGACAAAAAACAGCACCTCTTCCACCGCGATCATCTGGATGGTGGCGCCGACTTTGGCTTGTATCCATTGCAGCGGCGCCGGCGCAGCGCAAGACCCATATTGCGCGGCCAGGGCGCGCAACAAGTCTTGCATGGCCGGCGTGTGCGCCGGCAGGGGCCGCGCGGGCTCGGCGCTGTCTTGGGCGCGTTGGCGTGCATCCCTACGCGCACGCACGCGCTGCAAAGCCAGGGCCAGGCGCTCGGGCTGGGCGGGTTTGAGCAGGTAGTCCACCACGCCGGCCTCAAAGGCTTGCACCGCGTACTGGTCGTAGGCCGTCAAAAACACCATTTCGCAGCCCGGCCATTGGCCGTCGCCGCCAGCCTCGTCCCAGGTGGGTAGCTGGGCGATGTGGCGCGCCGCTTCGATGCCGGTCATCACCGGCATACGGATATCCAAAAACACCAGGTCCGGCTGCAGATCGCGCACCTGCTCTAGCGCCTCCTGGCCATTGCGCGCTTGGGCCAGCACCTCGATGCTGGCGTCTAGCGCGCGCAGCCGGGCGCAAAGCTGCTCACGCAGCAGGCGCTCATCATCGGCCACGACGACGCGCAAGGGCCTCATCAGGCCTCACCATCCTTAGCGCCGCCCGTGGCCAAGCGCCAGATCAGCCAGACAATAAACAAGGGCAGCACGCCCCACAGAACCATGCTGAGCACGCCCAGACCGGCGCAGACCAGGGCGATGACCGCCAGCACCGCGAACACCGGTACCAAAAGCACCAAGAGCGGCAACACCGCCAGGCTGGCCAGCACCAACACGCCCAGTAATACGGCAGCCCCCATGGCGAACCAGGCGACGCCGGGCAGGGTGACGGCCTGGCCGTTGACGCTGAGCACCACATCGGGCTGCCATTGCAGTCCACCCAGAACGGCCGCCGCCAGGGCCAGCAGCACGGCCACAAACAACAGACGGGCGATCCATCGCAAACTAGTGCTGATCATAGAAATAGCTCCGGTATGCAGGGGACCATCATGATGCGCCCAATTGGTAGGGAACGGTAATAGTGACACAAGCGCCGCCGGTGCTGGGGGTGCTGGTTTGCAGCGAGGCTTTGGCGCCGTACAACAATTGCAAACGTTCGCGGATGTTGGACAAACCGATGCCACCACCCGCGGCCCCGGATGTGCCCGGCGCATCAGGCGCAAAGCCCACGCCGGTGTCTTGCACCTGCACGATCAACTGGCCGTCTTGCACCTCGGCGCGCACGCTGATGCTGCCGCCCTCGGCCTTGGGCTCCAGGCCGTGGCGGATGGCGTTTTCAACCAGGCTTTGCAGCATCATGGGCGGAAAGCGGGCGCTGCGCAGGCCCTGGGGCACTTGCAAGTCAAACTGCAAACGCTCTTCCATGCGCATACGCATGAGCTCCAGGTAGGGCTGCACCACCGCCAGTTCGCGGCCCAAATCGCGCTCGGCCTGGGCATTGGCTTCGCGCAGTGTGGGCATGGTGGCGCGCAAAAAGGCGATCAAGCTTTTTTGCATGGTAGCGGCGCGCGGTGGATCGGTCTCAATCAGGTGCTCAATGCCGGCCAGCGTATTGAACAAAAAGTGGGGCTCCATTTGGGCCTGCATGGCGGCCATGCGCGCCTCCATCACCTGGCGCTTGAGCGACTCGGTTTCGGCTACTTGCGTGGCAGCGGCGGCGACGGCCTCAGCCTGGATTCGGCCGCGATAAGTGATTTTGAGAATCAAGGAGGCGACGATCAAGAGCATGGCCAGACCGGACAGGCTGTCGCCACGCTCTACATCGCCTTCGTCGGCGCCAAAGTGCACCTCCATCTCGTCGTCTTGCGCATTGGTTTGGCCTTCTAGGGCGCGGCGCACCGTCTCCAAGGCCAGCTCAATTTCTTGCTCCGTGGCATTGGATCCGATTTGAATGTTCACGCCCGGTTTGGCCGCCGAAGCCCCGCCCTGCGCAGCGCTGGCGGGCGCATCGGCGGGGGTGCTGATGCGCACCCCTTTTTCATCGATCTGCAGTTGCGCGGCTTTGCCTTCTGGGTCTTGCGCACTGATGTGCACGCCGGTCTCATCGATTTTTATCGACACCTTGCCCTTGGCCGCCGGGGTGGAGGCATTGGAGGCCGGCGCTTGCGGGCTTGGAGTCGGCTGGGTATTTTTCACCACCACCTCATGGCGATGCCGATGTCCCGAACTGCCGCCCACAAACGAGCTGGTGATACCCGCCAAGATCAGCACCAGTGCAGAAATCAGAAAAAAGCGCCACCAGCTGATGCTGACCAGCCAGTTGCCATAGGCGTGAAAGTAGCGCACTGCGCCAAGGCGCAGTGCATGCCAGCGGCGGCTCCAGCGCGCCTTGGCGGTGGTAGGGGAGGTGTTCATCCATCAGTCCTTGGTGTTAGGTAAAGGCGCAGATAGCACCCGATGGACCGCACTGTAGGCAGGGCCCGGGCTGCCTGCCAGTACTTTGCGACCAAGTGCACAAAGAGAGGGCCAGACGGCGCAACGCACGCCTATTGGCAGGCGTCGACCCATTGGCCCTGGGTCAACTCGGCCATGAACTGCGGGCTGATGCGCAATGCGCTATTGACCGAGCCGGCAGCGGGTAATACTTCATCAAAGGCCAACAGGCTGCGGTCCAGATAGACCGGCAATGGCGTTGCCAGGCCGAAGGGGCAAACACCGCCCACAGGGTGGCCCGTGAGCGCCTCGACCTCTTCAAGTGCGAGCATCTTGCCTTTGCCGAAAGCGGCTTTGAACTTGGCGTTGTCGATACGCGCATCGCCCCGCGCCACCAGCAAAAATACCTTGCCATCGGCCAACTTAAAGGCCAGGGTCTTGGCAATTCGACCGGGCTCGACGCCATGGGCCTGCGCTGCAAGGGCCACGGTGGAGGTGATCGATTCCAACTCAACGATCGGCATGTCGATCTGGTGCGCCTGAAAAAAAGCGCGTACCGAAGCAATGCTCATACGTTTTGCACCAAGTTAAGTGCCCACGACATAGGGGTTGCTTACGCGCTCCACGCCAAAGCTGCTTTCGGGGCCGTGGCCGGGGATAAAGACCGTGTCATTGCCCATAGGCCATAAACGGTGGGTGATGCTGTGCATCAAATCAGCATGGTTGCCCTGCGGAAAATCGGTGCGGCCTACGCTGCCTGCAAACAAAACGTCGCCCACAAAGGCACGGTTCATTTCTGCCGAATAAAACACCACATGGCCGGGCGTATGGCCGGGGCAGTGGCGCACTTGCAGTACATGCTCGCCCAGGCTGACGGTGTCGCCATCTTTAAGCCAACGCGTAGGCTTAAAGGGCCGCGCTGGCGGAAAACCGTAGGTAGCGGCCGCCATGGGCAGGCCATCGATCCAAAACTGATCGCCCGGATGCGGCCCGATGATGGGCAGGCCCAAGCGGTCAGCCAGGTCTTGCGTGGCCGCTGCATGGTCCACATGGGCATGGGTAATCCAGATTTGTTCGAGCTTCACGCCCAGCCTTTTGGCCGTTGCAATTAACAGGTCCAGATCGCCGCCAGGGTCGATGATGGCGGCCTTGTGCGTCTGGTCGCACCAGACGATGGAGCAGTTTTGCTCGAACGGGGTAACGGGGACGGTTTCGTAGTGGAGCATGGGTTGAGTTTATCCATTGCGAATCCGAGGCCGGCGAATAACGCATGGCCTTGAGCCGGGGAGCAGGGCACAATCGGCACTCTTGCATTGAGCCCTATGTCCAGCCCGCCTCTTTCTGTTTCTCCGCAGCCCACGGTCGAGTCTTTTGCCCGTATTGCCGGCTTAGAGGCCTTGTGCCGGGGCTGTACTTTGTCGGTGTTTCCTTTATTGCTGTACCGCGCCTGGGGCAGTGCGCAGCTGGTTTCAGAAATCTATTTCTGTGTCGGTTTGGCATCTTTGCTGGCGGCGCTTATGGTGCCGGCCCTGGTCCGCGTATTGACACGGCGGCAGGTGTATTTGGGTTCGGTGAGTTTGTACGTGGTGGCCTCTGCATTGGGCCTATTGCAAGGCAAGTGGACGACTTTGGCGCTACTGTGCGCCGCTATCGCAGCGGCCATTTCCTTTGTTTGCTACAACAGCTATGTACTGGACCATTTGGAAAAATCCGATTTCAGCAGGCTAGAAACTATGCGTCTGTTTTACGGCGGTGCCGGTTGGGCCATAGGGCCGTTTGCTGGGGTCTGGTTGTTGTCGGTGTGGGGCGGCGCGCCTTTTATTTTGCTGGCTGGGGCGGCTAGTTGGATGGCCTGGTTGATTTGGAGAACACCCTTGGGCGATGGCAAGTTTCTGGCCCGGGGCGCAGGTAGCGACGCGGCGTCAGCGCATGACTCACGCCGGGCCAATCCTTTGGCCCTCATCCTGCGGTTTTTTTCGCAACCGCGCTTGGTGACCGCCTGGGTGTTGCCCTTGGTCCGTTCTTGTGGTTGGTGGATGTTTTTTGTCTATTTGGGCATTTTTGCGGTGGAAAACGACCTGGGGGAACAAGTCGGCGGCGTGGCCAGTTCGGTGGCGAATATGGGGCTGTTTCTAGCGCCCTTGATGCTGGTGTGGATGCAAAGGCGCTCGGTGCGTAGCGCTATCCGAGTCGGCTGCCTGGGCGCCAGTGCTTGCTACCTGGCCGCCACCGCACTCTCGCATTGGCCCTGGGTGACGGTCGGCTTGTTATTGGCCGGCACGGTGTTTTTAGTTTTGCTAGACACGTGTGCAGGCCTGCCCTTTCTCATGTCGGTCAAGCCGTCGGAGCGCACGGAGATGTCAGCGGTCTATTCCAGTTTTCGCGACGTGTCAGGCATAGTGTCCCCGGCGATTGCCTGGCTGGTGCTGCAATTTGCGCCCTTGGTCGGCGTATTTGCAGTGGGCGCCTTGATATTGCTAGCTGCCTGGTTTCTTGCAGGCCAATTACATCCGGAGCTTGGGGTCCCAGGCGCAGAGCGGCTACGCAGTAGCAGCTAGCGCACCACGGATATTGAATGTAGTTATCGATTTTAAATTCATTTTTTCATTACAAAATATTACTATTTGTTGTATAAACGCGGCTTCTTGGGCGTACGTTAGCGAAAATCCCTTCGTTTGCGGGTAACAGGCGTCCTTTTGAGCGGGTATGAACACCATGGTAAAGGTCTCCTGTCATGTGTATAAAGGGCTTGGCCTTGAAACTCTGCAAGAGCCGCATCTTTTGCAAGCGCTCAAAGGCGCCAAGATGTCGGCAACACAGTCCGCTTTAAGCCAAATCACCGCCCGCAAAGCCAAATTGCCGCCGCAGACTGGGAACGCTGTTGGAACGAGCGACGCCGCAACCGCCAGCACACCACCGAGCGCCAAAATTCAGGCCTCTGCCGAAAGCCTTTTGCGTACGCTGGCCCAATCCCTGCAAGCATGGCGCAGTCACTTGCCACCCGATGTACAACCAGGCTTATTGGCCTTGGTGCATGGGGGCCCCTCGATTGATGTGCAGTCGCTGGCTTTTTGCGCACCCAACCTCATTCATTTGAGTGGAAGTTGCAAGGGGGATGCGTATAAATGGCTAGCACCGGCATCGGAAATACAGTTTTTCTGCGTACCCAAAACCGGTGCGCTGGATGCGGCGGCGGGCTTCATCTCCTTTGAGCTAGGCGATGAGGTGTTTTCCGCCTAAAACCGGATAAATTTAAAACGGGATGCGCCCGCGCAGCATGTCCCACCACATGCGCCAATCGCCCATGAAGCTAAACAGCGGGTACTTAAATGTCGCAGGGCGGTTGTGCTCAAAGAAAAAATGCCCCACCCACGCAAAGGCGTAACCTTGTAACAAAGACAGGGGAATCAGCCAGGCATTGAGGCTGGCCACGGCGGTCAACAGCAATACCAAGCCAATGCTCGAACCCACAAAATGCAGGCGCCGGGAGGTGCGGTTGGTGTGCTCGCCCAAATAAAAGGGATAAAACTCGCTAAAGGTTTGAATCCGTGCTTCTTCAGGCATAGCCATCTCCGTCGGTTGGGTTGGCATCATAAAGGCTGCATGTTTTAGCAGGACAAGGCCAGCTTTGCCGCTACACCATCACCATGCCCACTTCCCCAGACCAATCCCGTACCGACAACACCCGTATCCAGTCCATTCGGCCACTGATTGCACCAGCCCTTCTACAAGAACAATTACCGACCTCCGAAACCGTGTTGGCCCGCGTGGAACAAAGTCGCAAATCTATTTGCGATGTGCTGCATGGACGCGATTATCGACTGTTGGTGGTGGTGGGGCCCTGCTCCATCCATGACCATGACCAGGCTATGGAATATGCGCATTGGCTGCAGACACAGTC
>CAMCJY010000016.1 GCA_945875225.1 Comamonas sp. lk
GGGACGGGTCAAATTTACGGATCAACTGCCCTGTTCGCGGCTAACTAGGCGGTGAGCATGTCGGGAATTTCAGGCGAAGCATGTGCCAACGGCACCTCGCAAAAAATCGAGAAAGCCAGCTATTGCGGTATTTCGGGCAGCACCAGCGGCGGCCTGCCGGCCTTGGACTTGCTGATGCGGCGACCAGTGCGTTTTTGCAAATCTGCAACAAAATCCGGCTCACCCAGCGCCCAACCGCTGAGGGTTGCGTCGGTCAGGGCTTGCTGCGCGACGCTATCCACCCCTGATTGCACCCAGGCCTGGTAAGCCGCCTCGCGGGCGAAGGGGGTGTTGCCCATTTCCCAATACAGAGGGTGCGGACTGACCAAGGGGTCGACGCGCACCCCGGTGTGATGCGCATAGGAGGACCAAGGATAGTCTTGCGGCCCGGCCACCATGCCCGCGCGCACCGGGTTCAGGTCGATATAGGCCATACAATGCAGCAAATAGCGCTCCGTTTGCAGCACAGTGGAGCGGTAACGCCCTTCCCACAAGGTGCCGGTACGCTGTTGCTTGCGGTTGAAATACTGCACATAGCTGCGGCCTACAGCTTGCATCATGCGCGGCAGGCCCTCGGCCTCCTGGGGGGTGAGCAACACATGAAAATGGTTGCTCATCAGCACATAGGAATGCACCGCCACTTGGCATTCACGGGCCTGCATGCGCAGCAAGTCCAGCAAATACCGGTAATCGGCGGCGCTGGCAAATATCGGCTGCCGGTTGTTGCCCCGCTGAATGATGTGGTGCGGGTAGCCGGAAAGACTGAGGCGGGGTAGGCGGGCCATAGGCGATGGGGTGGGTTTGCCCCATCTTATCCCTAACCTGTCCCTCATTTGCAGCGCCGACCGGCGCCATCTCGTTAGCGTGGAGCCCGGGTCACGCGTATTTTGTTGCCCGAAGTCACGATGATGACGGGATCACCCGCCAACAAGGTTTCATTGCCCTTGGCCTGCACGATGGCGCGGCGATCGCCATTACGCAATTGAACTATGATTTCAAAGGCCTCTTCTCTGGTAGCCATGCGCTCTATCGCATTGCCGGCCACTGCGGCAGCCAGTCCAGCCAAAATACCCAGACTGACTTGTTCGCGCTGGATACTGCTTCCACCGCTGCCGACCATAGCGCCGACCACTCCACCTGCGGCTGCGCCCATGCCGGTTTGACTGCCGTCGACCGTTACGGGCCGGATGCTGATAATTACGCCGTCCTGCACCAGAGCGGCCACTTGGGCGTCTTGGCGGTTGATCACATCCGGACTGCTGGTAGCGCAGGCGCTCAGGACGGCCACCAAGGCCACCATACCAAGACTTTGAACTATGTTTTTCATACGAATGCCCTTAGATTTACAAAAATTCAATGACTGACTTGCGCCATTGCACCGGTCCATGGTGCAATGACGAAACAATACAGATGGAACGCGCCAGCCCGGGCTAGCGTTGTCCTACATATTTTCCGCCCGCCATGTAAAGCGCGTGTCAACCAGGGCTTTGAGGCCGAACTGCGCGCCGATTTCCTGAATGCGCTGGGCAGCGGCGTGCTTTATTTGGCCGGTATAGCGGGCCAAAATAAGTTCATTTTTCATGCTGTGTTCCCAGCCCACCAGCTCGGTGACGGTAACCTGGTAGCCATTGGCCTCCAAATAGAGGCAGCGCAGCACATTGGTAATCTGACTACCCAGTTCACGCGTATGCAAGGGGTGGCGCCACAACTCGGCCAAGGGCGTGCGCGACAGCATCAGCGCTTTGTTAGTGCCCAAATGGCGCGCCGCTTCGGCCTGGCAGCAAGGCACTAGCGCAAAAGCGCGTGCCTGCTTAGCTAAGCCAAAGGCAATGGCGTCATCGGTCGCGCTATCGCAAGCATGCAAGGCGCTAACCAGATCGATGCGCGGCGGCAACAAAGCCGAATGCGCCGATTCGGCCACCGTGAGGTCCAGAAACTGCATACGCGCGAAACCCAGCTGAGCGGCCAGCGCGCGCGATTTGTCTACCAGGTCACTGCGGCTCTCGATGCCATAGACATGCCCGCTGTCCAGATTATTGAAAAACAAGTCGTAAAGAATAAACCCCAAATAGGACTTGCCTGCGCCATGGTCAGCCACGCTCAAGCCCGGCGCAACTTGCGCGCCCTCGGCAAGCCTGGACTGCGCCAATTCGCGCAACAGAGTTTCGATGAACTGGTATAGGTGATAAACCTGCTTGAGCTTGCGCCGCGAATCTTGGTTGAGCTGGCCTTCACGGGTGAGTATGTGCAAATGCTGCAGCAAAGCGATGGACTGGCCGGGGCGAAGCAGTTCGGCGACTTGCTGATCGCGTGCCGCCTGCCGTCCGCCCGGCGATACGGTTTGCGCGGCTTTGCCGGCGCGCACTGCTTTGCCTGCGGTCGTGTCACTGGGCTTCATGGCCTGCGCTCTTCTCTATTTGCAGGCGCGGCCACGTCTAGCGCAATCCAGCCCGCCGCACCCAGGTCGCGCAAACGCGCGATATTGCGCTCATAAATCAAGGCCGCGTCGGGATAGGCCGCTACCGCGCGGTCCATGCTGTCTTCGCGCAGCAGGTGCAAGATCGGGTACGGAGCGCGGTTGGTGTAGTGCGCCATGTCGCCCGCAGGCGTTTGCGCAAATTCGTACTGCGGATGGAAGCTGGCGATCTGCAAGGCCGAGTCCAGACGCAGCGAACGCAGCAACTTGTCCGCACTTTGCACAAAGCCATGGAAGTCCCAAAATTCGGGAAAAGCATGGGGTGCAATCAGCAGGGTCGTGTCACGCTGCTGCGGGTCTTGCGCTAGCAGCTCGTGCAAAGCCAGGGCCAGGTCGTCCAGCACATCCGCGGTGTCCTGCGACCAAGTCAGCGCGTAATGAATTTGCCCCTTGACATACACCGCTTTGGCAAAAGGGCAGAGGTGCAGCCCGATGACCGCGCGCTCCAGCCAGCGTTCGGTGGTCTGCAGCACTTCGCCTGTGCGATCCGTTGGGGACTTCATGCCAATAGCACGCGGCCCGTCAGGCGTTGGTGCTCGCGCGATGCAAAACGGTCGGTCATGCCGGCAATATAGTCGGCCACGCGCCGGTAAATCTGCGCAGGCGGCAAAGCGGCATCGGCGCCTGCTTGCATGGACGCCGGGTCGTTGACATAAGCCGCGAACAAATCACTGACCACCTGGCGCGCTCTGTCCATGGTCTCTTGCACCCGTGGATGGCGGTACAAGGCAGCGAACAAAAAGGCTTTGAGCTGCGCGGTGTCCTGCTGCATCGCGGGGCTAAATTGCACCAGAGGCGGGCAAGCGCGCACGGCCTGCACATCCGCGGGCGCGGCCTGGGCGATCGCCGCCTGCGTGCTGTCTATCAAGTCGTAAATCTGGCTGCTGAGCATCAGGCGCACCGTTTCGTACAACCAGCGCCGGGGTGTGTGGGTAAGGCGCGGATGGGCGCGCGCGGCCTGCTCGCTAAAGCGCGCAAACAAGGGCACTTGCTGCACTTGCTCCAACAGTATCAAGCCCGAGCGCACGCCATCGTCAATATCGTGCGCGTTATAGGCAATTTCATCGGCCAGGTTGCATAACTGCGCCTCCAAACCTGGCTGCGCACGCCGCAAAAAACGCAGCCCCACGCCGCCCTGCCCATCGACGTAGGCGGGCTCTTGGGCTTCGATCAAGTCGGCATGGTGGCGGGAGCAATGTTTCAAGATGCCCTCACGGGTTTCAAAGCACAGGTTCAGGCCGTCAAACTCGGGGTAGCGTTGTTCCAGATGGTCTACCACGCGCAGGCTCTGCAAATTGTGCTCAAAGCCGCCATGCATGGCCATGCAGGCATCCAGCGCATCCTGCCCGGCATGGCCAAAGGGCGTGTGGCCCAGGTCATGCGCCAGGGCGATGGCCTCGACCAAATCTTCATCCAGTCGCAGGGTGCGCGCCATGGAACGGCCCAGTTGCGCCACCTCCAGCGAATGCGTCAGGCGGGTGCGGAACAAATCGCCTTCGTGGTTAAGAAATACCTGGGTCTTATAGACCAGCCGACGAAAGGCAGTGGAATGCACGATGCGGTCACGGTCGCGCTGAAACTCGCTGCGCGTGGGCGCAGGGCTTTGCGGGTGGCGCCGCCCACGGCTGCGCGCCGGATCACTGGCGTAGGGCGCGCGCATCAAGCCGCGCAGCAACGGTCGATGACCGCGCGCACCAGGGCGTCCTCAGCGCCGCGCATGCTGGCGCGGCCCGGCCCGTCAATCAATACAAACCGGATGGCGCCGGCTTCGGCTTTTTTATCGATACGCATCAGGGCCAGGTAGCGGCCGGCGTTATCTGCCGCATCCAACACCGGGCCGCGTACTGGCAGACCGGCAGCGGCGATCAAGCGCGTCAAACGCTGCACAAAGGCCTGGTCCACCAAGCCCATGGCCTGCGAAAGCTGCGCCGCCATCACCATGCCGCAGCCCACGGCTTCGCCGTGTAACCAATCGCCATAGCCCAGACCCGCTTCGATGGCGTGACCAAAGGTGTGGCCGAAGTTGAGAATGGCGCGCAAACCGCCCTCGCGCTCGTCTTGGGACACCACCTGCGCCTTGATCTCGCAACTGCGCCGCACGGCATGGGCCAGCGCGTGGACATCGCGCGCCACCAGTTCGGCAATGTGGGCTTCGATCCAGTCGAAAAACGCCATATCCGCAATCGGGCCGTATTTGATGACCTCGGCCAACCCCGCGCTGATTTCGCGCGCGGGCAGGGTTTGCAGGGTCTCCAAATCGCACAGCACGCGCTGCGGTTGGTAAAACGCGCCCACCATGTTTTTGCCCAGAGGATGGTTGATGCCCGTCTTGCCACCCACCGAGGAATCCACCTGTGCCAGCAGTGTCGTAGGGACTTGCACAAAGGGCACGCCGCGCATGTAGCTGGCGGCGGCAAAACCGGTCATGTCGCCCACCACGCCCCCGCCCAGGGCAAATAGTACGGTTTTGCGGTCACATCCGTTTTGCAGCAGCGCGTCGAAAATCAAATGTAAGGTTTGCCAGTCTTTATGCGCTTCTCCGTCGGGCAACACAAGCAAATACACCTGGGCATAGTGGTGCCGCAAAGCGCCTTGCAGTGCTTGGGCGTACAGCGGGGCGACCGTGTTATTGCTCACGATCAGCGCCACGGCAGCAGTCGGCAGGCCGGCAAAGCTAGCGGCATGCGATAGCAAGCCAATGCCGATTTGGATGGGATAACTGCGCTCGTCCAGCGCAATGGTGAGGGAGTGCAAAAGCGGGGACGTCATAGCCTCTTAGTTTAGGCGCCTGGGGGCTGTGATGTGCAGCTGGCTCAGAATCGACTGCGACAGGCTGGACAGCGAGGGACGCCCGGTTTCGACCGTATGGTGCGCCGTCTCGCGGTAAAGCGGGTCGCGCTGGGCTAACAAATCGCGCAAGCGTGCGACCGGATCAGCCACTTGTAACAAGGGGCGCTTTTGGTCGTAGCGCAAACGGCGCATTAAGTCTTCGGGCTGCGACTGCAAGTACACCACGGTACCGGCAGCGCGCAAAGCATCCCGGTTGGCAAGTCGCAAAACGGCGCCGCCGCCGGTGGCCAATACGCCAGGCGCCTGGGCGCAGAGCTGGGCGATCACTTCCTGCTCAATATCGCGAAATCGCGTCTCGCCTTCACGTTCAAAGAATTCGCGGATAGAACAGCCCAGCCGCGCCTCGATGACCTGGTCTGAGTCGAGAAAAGGCTGCTGCAGGCGCCGGGCCAAATGCCGGCCAACGGTGGATTTTCCAGAACCTGGGAGGCCGACGAGGATGATCAAAATAGTGTGTGCCGTAAAAATACTGGAAATGCGGCGAAGCGAGTGCGTGCTTATGCTAAGAGAGACGGATCGAAACGCGGTGGAGGCATTTTAGAATCATCCATCGACTAAAAAACGCCTTGAAACCCGGCGGATCAACTACCGCAAATTACACTGTGTTTCCGGTGGATCAACAAAAGATCTCCTTTGCGGGAGATCGTCAGACAAAAATCACCGCGAGCCCACCAAGTCATTAATTAATTAATTTGGGCGTAATAAATACCAAGGTCTCGCTTTTCTTGGTTACTTTAGATTTGTTTTGAAACAATAGGCCCAGGCCGGGCAAATCGCCGAAGAAGGGCACTTTGTTGTCCCTGTCTTGTTGCTCTTCGGTATAGATGCCTCCGATCACTACGGTGCCTCCGTTGTCAACCAGCACCTGCGTTTTAATATGTTTGGTATCAATCGAGGGGCCGTATGCGGTGAGGGCGCCCACACTGTCTTTGGAAACATCCAGCTCTAAGCTGATATTGCCATCTGGGGTGATTTGGGGCAGGACGTCGAGCTTGAGCACGGCTTTGCGAAAGCTGACGGCCGTGGCACCGCTGCTGGTAGCCATTTGGTAGGGAATTTCAGTGCCTTGTTCAATGATGGCCTTGGTTTTGTCATAAGCGATAACGCGGGGACTAGAGATAATTTTGCCGCGCCCGTCAGATTCGAGGGCCGACAATTCCAAGGCCAGTACCCGGTTGGATGCGGCACTGAACAAGCTCACGGCAAATGTGGCCGCTGATGCGCCTGCGTAGGCGCCGGCAGGCAGGTTGACAAAGTTGCTACTGGCATCCATGGTCGTGGTCGCGCCCGAGGAGCCCAAAACATTGGCATAGTTAGTACCAAAAGCCACGCGGTTTTCACCCGTCAATTGAAAACCGCCTTCGCCCCCCTTGGCGGCGCGCATGTCCAAGCCGCCCAATTTGACGCCCAGGTTTTTGGCAAAGTCGCTGCTCGCTTCTACTATGCGTGCTTCGATCAGCACTTGGCGCACCGGCACATCCACCTTGGCGATCAGCTGCGCCACCTGGTCGAGCTTGGTCGCCACGTCGGTGATGAACAGCTGGTTGGTACGTGGCTCGGCAATCACACTGCCACGCGAACTCAGGATCCGGCCTGCGGCGCCTTCGCCGCCGCCACCGCCAGCCATCAATTGCGGCGCGACGTCGGAGGCTTTGGCATAGTTCAGTTGAAAGGACTGCGTGCGTATGGGTTCAATTTTTTCATTGCTGATTTGCGACTCAAACTCCAGCTTTTCTTTGGCGGCGATTTCCTCTTTGGGTGCTACCCACAACACATTGCCATTTTTGCGCATGGCCAGGCCTTTGCTGCGCATGATGATGTCCAGTACCTGGTCCCAAGGCACGTTTTGCACGCGTAAGGTCAGGGTTCCAGTGACCGAATCGGAGGCGACTACGTTGAAGTTGGTGAAATCGGCAATCACTTGGAGCACCTGGCGCACATCGATGCTCTGGAAGTTCAGCGATAGCTTTTCACCGGTAAAAGCATCCTTTTGCACGGTCTTTTTTGGGTCTTGGTTGAGCGGGCGAATTTCAAGTACCAACTCGGTGTCGGTCTGGTAAGCGGTGTGTTCCCACGCGCCCAGCGCTGCGATTTGCATGCGCACGCGCCCCGCGCTCTGGTCGGTGGTGATGGATTGGACGGGCGTGGCGAAGTCGGTCACGTCTAGCCTTTTGCGCAGACGATCAGGCAGGCTGACGTTCATCAAGTCGACCACCAAGTTGCTGCCTAGCTGGCGCACATCAGCGCTAACATTTTTACCCGGCAAGCTCACAAGCACACGCCCGGCCCCGTCACTGCCTCTGCGGAACTGAACGTCGCCCATGGGCGCAGGCACTATAAGGGGCAGGACAGCAGCTTCTGCCGGGGACGCCGTACTGGATGGAACACTTAGCGCCGCGCTTGCTGCGGGTGCGACAGCGGTGGCCATCTGCGCCGGCGCTGCGCCACCCATCGGCTCCAAAGCCACCATCAGGCTTTTACCCACCACGTCCAGCCGGTAGTTGGCCGCTTGGCGCAAGTGAATCACCACGCGGCTGCGCGCATCTGACTGGGCCACGAGGGCGGAGTCGACCAAGGTCTGTGACATCGCGATGCGGCCCATGCCGACGGCACTGCCAAGGCCGGGAAAGTCCAGGACTATCCGCGCGGGGTTGCGGGTGGCAAAGGCCTTGGGCAAGGCTGTCAATTCCTGGGCAAAGTCGATGCGCACTTGCTCGGAATTGCCGCTGCGCTGGGCAGTGACGGCCATTACCGAGTTTTCCGCAAGGGCTAGCCTGGCCCCAAGAAAGCAAGTCAATAGGCAGGCCGTGCAAGCGGCAGCCCGTTTCAAACCGCTCTCTATAGTCATCAATTACCCCCCTTGAAGCCGAAGGTAAGCATTGCGCTCCAACCACTTGCCATCGGCATCTTGTACGCTTTCCCGCAACTCAATGCCCGATTCATCCACGCGCCATACCTTGCCGAGGTTCTTTCCAATGTACTGGCCGGGAAGCACCTGATGCAAGATGCCATTGGTGCGTACCAGTGCGACGTAACGCCCTTGCTTTTCCAGCATGCCCACCAAGTGCATGGACTCCAAGGCAAACTCTTCCAAGGGCTGGCGTGTACGCGACTTTTGCGACTGGCTTAGATCGGGGTTTGCCGGTTCGGCTTGCGCATTCGCTAGCGCTAGCAAGGAATGCTTGGCGAACGGATCCTTGCGCTCGCCTGGCGCATAGGGCAAGTGTTTGAACGCTTGTGGCGCAGCGAGGTCTCTAGCACGGGGCACGCCGGCCTTTCGCTGCTCTTGCATCCATTGACGCAAGCCATCCTGGCGCGAGGGCCCGCAAGCCATCAGCAAGCAGCAGAGCACCAGTAAGCCAGCGCGCGACAGCCATCTCATTTGCCCACCTCTGCTCTCTTGGCCTGCGCCGCCAACTCATACGGATCCATGTGGCGATAGGTTCGCACCGTGGTTTCCAGCGTCAAAGTCCCTTCCGTCCTGGGCCAGATAGTCATATTACTCAGGTTGACGATACGGGCTAGGTTTGCAACATCAGCGGCAAAGCGAGCGACATCGTGGTAGCTGCCATGGGCCCGAAAGGTGACCGGGATGATGGCGTAATAGGGTTTATAAATCGGCACTTCGGGCTTGAACAATTCTTGCTGCAGGTTATGGTCCCGCCCCATCTGGCTGATGCTAAAAAGCAAACTAGACATTTCTGTGCTGTTGGGCAACTGCTTTTCCAAACCTTCCACGGTAAGCGCAACTTCGTCACGCTGATTTTTCAAGCCATGGAGGTGAGCGGCCTTGCCCAATTTGTCGGTAAATTCCGCGCGCAAGGCCTGTTCCTTGTCAAGCGATTTTTGTAATTCGTCAGCGTAATCGCTTAAAGGGTAGAAACACAATAAGCCTGCGGTCAGGCAATACAAGCCCACCAACAAAAACACGCGTGGCACCAGTGGCCATGCGGACGGATTACCAAAATCTAAGCCGCGAAACTGTACGCAAATTCTTGCGCCAAATAGAGCCAAAAGGTTTTTGTTCATGGATAGTTTCCGCCATCAATGCACAGCACTCAGACTTTGGGCGCGCCTGAAGGGGTTGCTGCGGATGCCGCAATCGAAGGAAGCGCTGCCGCGGACACAGCCTGGGCAGCAATGAAAGCGACCTTCACCGAAAACTTAAACGCTTTGACAGGCAATTTCCCGCCAGGGTTGACGTGCTGGGCTTCACTGAACAGAAGTTCAGGTCTAGAAAACCAAGGGCCGCCCTCACCCAGCTTGTCCAGGAACTGCGACAAGTTCTCATTGGTTTGTGCCGTACCCTCAAGCGTAATTTCCTGGCCCTTCTGCGCTAGTTTGCTCAGGGCCACGCCCGGGGGCAGGATGTTGGCGAGTTCGGAGAGCAAACGCACCGGCGAATTGCGATCCGCCTGAATATCTTCAAACGCGTTTTGACGCGCGAGCAGCGCATCGATGTGAGTTTTCACACCTTGAATTTCAATGATCTGTGCTTCGTAAAGCCTAATTTCTTGCTCCAACACCGCAATATTGTCTTGTTGTGCGGCTATGGAGTAACGCAATGAACCATAAATTGCAAGCGCTGTGGCTCCCCCCAGAATGAGGGTCAACGCCACAGATGCATTGAATTGGTCTTGCTTGAATTGGCGCAAGGCCTCACGGTGCGGCAAGAGATTGAACGCAATCACAAGCTAAACCTCCGCAAGGCCAAGCCACAGGCACCGATGAAAAGTGGCGCGTTGTGAAGGCAGGGGTTGTTTCGCAATGGGGGCGCTAGTCGCATGCCCTCAAAAGGGTTGATCAAGGTACAAGGCGACTGCATCGCCCTGGACATAGCAGCGGCTAAACCGGGAAGCATGGCACCGCCGCCGCTTAGAAAAATCTGACTCACTTTGCTGTAGGGCGTACTGTTAAAGATGAACTGTATGCCGCGCTCCAGCAACTTTGCGGTAGCGCCAACATAAGGCAGCAGTACGGATGATTCAAAATCCTGCGCCAATGCACCTGAAATTTTTTTGGTTTCCGCCTCGCCATCGGATAAGCGGTAGTGCGCGGCAATGCGCTGGGTCAACTGATCACCTCCAAGGGCGAGGTCACGTTCATACACGATCGCTTCGCCGACAGTCACCTGCATCAGCGTACGGCCGGCACCTACTTTAAGTAAAAGTACCACCGCGTTTTTCTGCGCCGGCAAATGGAGGTCCACCAGTCTCCTAGTCGCCAGACGCAAAGCACAGGATTGCACGTCCACCACGCTGACTTCTAGTTCGACCAATTCCACCAGCTCTTCTAGGCTTTGAACGCGGTCACGGCGGGCTGCGGCAATTAACACATCCACCATTTCCGCGCGCTGTGGGTTGGGGCCTACGGTGCAAAAATCTAGGCTGACCTCATCCAAAGGGAAGGGAATATATTGCCGCGCCTCTTCCTCTACCTGCGCCTGCATGTCATCGGGGCTCAAATCCGCTTGCACCATAATTTTTTTGGTGATAACCGCAGACGATGGCAAAGCCAAAGCGACTTTTTGGGCTCTTATCCGGTTTTCCTGCAACAAGGAACGCAGCGCCTCTGCTACCTGACGCATCTTGACTATATGACCGTCAACAACATGGCCGCTGGGCAGCCGGATACTGGCCAGCTGCTCCAAAACAGGCTGCTCCATGGATCCACTGAGGCCTACGACTTTGATGCCCCACGCGCTGATGTCCATCCCAAGAAATGCTTCCTGACGTCGACCAAAGAGTGACTTCAAATCCATGACTTCAACCTCAATTGATGAAACTTTAATCTTCTTCTCGTTAATATTTACCAATAGTACATTTAAATCCAGGAAATCTTGCATGCATCGTTGCAGATTTTTCCCCTTCGCGGCTGCGCTACCATAGGGTTCCTGCTGTTTGCGGCGCCGTTTAAAGCGCAGTGGTGGGAGTTTTCTGGCCAAGGCCTTGCGCATATCGCGAAAGAAGCTTTTGGTTTTTACTCTTTAGACCTTGGTATTCATGGCCGAATCGCCTCCTCCTCCAACTGCTAAGCCTGCAAAGAAAAAAACGTCCGACGCGCGCACCATTTGGGGCTGGATGGGCTATGTGCTTTTGTCCCTGGTAGGGCTCGCGGCAGCCGGTGTGGCCTCGATTCTGTTAGTGGTAGCCATCGTGATGGCGCTGGCCTACCCTAATTTGCCCGATATTTCGGATTTGGAGGATTACCACCCCAAGCTTCCTTTGCGGGTGTTTTCGTCCGAAGGGGACTTGATCGGAGAATTCGGCGAAGAGCACCGGACGATGACGCCCATCAATGAAATCCCGCTGGTTATGAAAAATGCGATTTTGGCGGTAGAGGATGCGCGATTTTTTCAGCACGGCGGAGTGGATTATGTGGGCATGGTGCGCGCGGCGGCGGCCAATGTGGGGCGCTCGAAAAGCCAGGGCGCATCGACCATCACCATGCAGGTGGCGCGCAATGTGTACTTATCGTCCGAAAAAACCTTTACTCGCAAAATTTACGAAATATTGCTGACTTTTAAACTCGAACATAACCTCAGCAAAGACCAGATTCTGGAAATCTATATGAACCAGATTTTTCTAGGGAATCGGGCCTACGGCTTTGCCGCTGCCTGCGAAACCTATTTCGGCAAGCCCCTGAAAAATATCAGTATTGCCGAGGCCGCAATGCTGGCGGGTTTGCCCAAGGCACCGTCGGCCTACAACCCCATCAAGAACCCGCGCCGCGCGCGCATTCGCCAGCAATACATTATTGAGCGCATGCTGGAGAACGGTTTCATTACGGCCGAGGAGGCGACAAGCGCTAAGGCCCAGATCTTGCATGTGCAAACCGCCGCCAGCCGCCCTCAGGTGCATGCCGAATTCCTGGCCGAGATGGTGCGCCAACTGATGTACGACCAATATGGCGATCAAACCTACACCCGGGGTCTGGATGTGGTCACCACGGTCAGCAGTGCGCAGCAGGAGGCCGCTTACAATGCGCTGCGCCGGGGCATCATGGACTTTGAGCGGCGTCAGGTCTATCGCGGGCCAGAGAAATTCATCAAGCTGCCCAGCGACGCGCAGGAGTTGGAAGATGCGATTGATGAGGCGCTGGACGAGCATGCTGACAATGGCGACGTGCTGGCGGCGGTGGTCTTGCAGGCCGATGGCAAGCGCGTACTGGCCCAAAGACAGGCCGGCGAGGTGGTAGAAATTAGCGGCGAAGGCCTGAAGCCGGCCCAATCGGGCCTGTCGGACAAGGCGGCGCCCAATATCAAAATCCGCCCGGGTGCCATCATCCGCGTGTCCAAGTCACTGAAAGGCTCCTGGGAAATCACGCAGTTACCGGAAGTTGAGGGCGCTTTTTTTGCGATGGACCCGCGCGACGGCGCAATCAAAGCGTTGGTGGGCGGATTTGATTACGGAAAGAATAAGTTCAACCACGTCACCCAGGCCTGGCGCCAACCGGGCTCCAGTTTCAAGCCTTTCATCTATTCGGCGGCTTTGGAAAAAGGATTTACCCCCACCACGGTGATCAACGACATGCCCTTGTTTTTTGATGCCGGCACCACCGGCGGGCAACCCTGGGAGCCGAAAAACTATGACGGAACGTTTGAAGGCCCGATGCCGCTGCGCAAAGCGCTGGCCAAGTCCAAGAACATGATTTCCATCCAGATTTTGCAGTCCGTAGGCACGCAGTATGCGCAGGACTGGGTTAGCCGCTTTGGTTTCGATGCTGAGAAGCACCCGCCCTATCTCACCATGGCGCTGGGCGCCGGTTCGGTGACGCCCATGCAACTGGCAACCGGCTACTCGGTCTTCGCCAACGGTGGTTATCGGGTCAGCCCCTGGCTTATTTCACGGGTCAGCGAACAGCGCGGCAAAATATTGCTAGAAACGGCTAGACCCGTGCTGGGCGAAGCCAATGTCGCCATCGAGCCGCGCAATGCGTTTTTGATGTCCAGTCTGTTGCAAGAGGTCACGCGCTCAGGCACCGCAGCCAAGGCCCAGGCTACGTTGAAGCGGCCGGATGTTTACGGAAAAACCGGTACCACCAACGACTCCATGGACGCCTGGTTTGCGGGTTACCACCCCACGCTAACCGCAGTGACCTGGATAGGTTACGACACACCGCGCAAGCTCGGCGATAAAGAAACCGGTGGCGGTCTAAGCCTGCCGGTCTGGATCAGCTTTATGGAAACCGCTTTGAGAAACGTTCCCATCATGGAGGCAGAGGCGCCCGAAGGCATTGTGCGGGTCAGCAACGAGTGGTATTACGAAGAGTTTTCTAAGGGTACCGGCATAGGCGCTGTAGGCGCTGGTGACAAAACCCCTGCTGGGGCCCCGGCCTCCGCCGCCTCCGGGCCAATGACGCCGTCCGAAGAACAGCGCAGTATTTTGGATTTATTCAGAAACTGATTAGGGCGCAAATTGCAAGTGCACACCCGCCTGCGCGCTGGCATCACTGGCTAACAGTGCAAAAAAATCGCCCTGCCCTTTGGTGTCCTGCCAGCGGCCCTCGCGCCAGCAAAAATGGTAGCCACCCGAGCGCGAGGCCATCCAAACCTCGTGCAAAGGTTTTTGCAGATTGATGATGATCTGACTGCGGTTGGCAAATACCAAAGTCACCATGGCGCCTACTCGCTGGTTGTCAATATCGGCCGCGCCCTCATCATTGATTACATCGCACACGGTTTCAACGCTGCGCAAGAGGGATTCGGCCAGGTCCATGAACTCAGGGTCGGTCATTACAATTTCACCATGTCAAAATCAAAAAAATTAAAAAGCACCTGGTGCCTGTGCCTAGCGGCCACTGTGCTGCTGAGCGCCTGCGGGCAAAAAGGGCCTTTATTTCTGCCGCCTAAAGCAGCCAGCGTCAACAGCCCTTGCCAAACTCCTTCAGGCCACACGATAACGGATCGGCAGCCTAGCTGCCGCGCAGCATGAACAATACCTTGCCCGGAGCTCCCTATTTCCACTATGGCGACAAAGGCCTGATGGTGGAGGACCTCGCCCTTGACGCCCTCGCCCAAGAACACGGAACGCCTTTGTATGTCTATTCCAAAGCGTCTATGGTGGGAGCGCTGACCGCCTACCAGGCCGGGTTTGCCGGACGCAAAGCGCAGATTTGCTATGCCATGAAGGCCAATTCCTCGCTGGGGGTATTGCAAGTTTTTGCGCGCGCCGGTTGCGGTTTTGATATTGTGTCTGGGGGCGAGTTGGCGCGGGTGCGTGCAGCCGGTGGCGTTCCGGCCAAAGTCATTTTTTCGGGCGTCGGCAAAACCCGCTCTGAAATGCGCGAGGCGCTGGCCGCGGGCATTGGCTGCTTCAATGTCGAAAGCGAAGCGGAGATCGAGGTCCTGAACGGCGTCGCAGTATCGATGGGCATGCGCGCGCCCATCAGCATACGGGTCAACCCCAATGTAGACCCCAAAACCCATCCTTATATTTCCACCGGTCTCAAAGGCAGTAAATTCGGAATCGCCCACGATCGCACTCTGGCGACCTACCGGCACGCTGCCACGCTGCCGGGCTTGCGCATCGTGGGGATTGACTGCCATATCGGCTC
>CAMCJY010000017.1 GCA_945875225.1 Comamonas sp. lk
TACTCGCCTGGCTGCGCAGCCAGGCTCCGTTTGCCCATTTGCAGCACAAAGAATCCTGGTCGGATAAAGCGCCGTTTCGCCGCATGCGGGTGCGCATCAAGAGTGAAATTGTGACTATGGGCGTGCCTGAGCTGCGTCCGGCCAGCCAGGCGGGGCACTATGTCAGCGCGCAGGACTGGAATGCCTTGATCGCCGACCCGGATGTGCTGCTGGTGGATACCCGCAACGACTACGAAGTGGAGTTGGGAACTTTTGAAGGCGCCATCAACCCCGGCATCCAGAGCTTTGCGCAATTGCCCGCATGGCTGGCAGCGCAAGGCCTGCTTGACACGGCCAAGCCGCGCAAGGTGGCGATGTTTTGTACGGGTGGCATCCGCTGTGAAAAGTCCACCGCCCTTTTGCGTGCCAAGGGCTTGCAGGAGGTCTATCACCTGGAGGGTGGCATCCTGAAATACCTGGAAACCGTGGCGCGAGAAGCTAGCCGCTGGCTAGGGGAATGCTTTGTGTTTGACGAGCGGGTGTCGGTCGCCCATGGCGTGCAGACCGGTAGCCAGCAGCTGTGCCGCTGTTGCCGCCAGCCCCTGCCACCGGGCGCTTTGGTGTCCATCGAGTTTGAGCCAGGTGTCAGCTGCCCGCGCTGCTTTAGCCAAACCAGCGAAACCCAGAAAAAAAGCGCGCGCGAGCGGCAAAGACAGTGGGAGCGCGCCAAGGCTAAGGCCGCGTTGCGCGACGGCGAAGATGGCCCAATCCGCCATGCCGCCCACGCCACCGTGACCGGCCATGGCTAAAGCCCTGCTGCCCGTTCTCTACTCTTTCCGCCGCTGCCCCTACGCCATGCGGGCGCGCCTGGCTTTATATGCCAGTGGCATCGCAGTGGAACACCGCGAAGTCGAACTCAAGAACAAGCCGGCCTGCATGCTGGCCGCCTCACCTAAAGGCACGGTGCCGGTTTTAGTACTTGCCGATGGCCAGGTGATCGACGAAAGCCTGGACATCATGCGCTGGGCTTTGCAGGCGCAGGACCCGCTGCACTGGTGGCCGCAAGCGGCTGTGCACTTGAACGCCGCCTTGGCTTTGATAGAAGAAAACGACGGGGCGTTTAAGCACGCCTTGGACCGCTACAAATACCCGCACCGATTCGGCCTAGCCGATGGCGTGGCCTGGCGCGAAGCGGGCGCCGAGTTTCTCTTGCAACTGGAAGCTATGTTGGCCAGCGCGCCCTATCTGGCCGGCAATAGCTGGGGGCTGTGCGACGCCGCACTGGCGCCCTTTGTGCGGCAGTTTGCGCACACCGACAAGGCGTGGTTTGCGGTGCAGCCCTGGCCTCATCTAGTGCGTTGGCTAAGCAAATTTGAAGGCTCTGATGGGTTCGCCGCCATCATGCACAAGCATCCCATCTGGGTGCCGGCTCACAGCGCTTAGCTAACACGCAGGGCGACAATACGCCCAGTGTCAAAACGCGTCTAGTGCCAGCGCCGTCACCGCGTCGGCGCCGTCCACAATGCTATCGCGCAGGCCCGGCACTTTGGTCAGGATGTGGTCGGCATAAAAACGTGCGGTGCTGATTTTGGCTTGCATGAAATCTTTATTGACACCTGCAGCTAATTGCGCTTGTGCCACCAGCAGCGAACGGCCCATTTGCCAACCGGCCATCAAATTACCAGCCAACATCAAATAAGGCACGCTGCCGGCATAAACCGCATTGGGGCTGGCTTTGGAGTGCTCGGCTACGAAGTCCACTACCTCAACAAAGGCGGCGCGCGCAGCGGCCAGACGTTTGGCCATAGCCAGCGCATCTACGCTGCCATGGGCTTGCAAGTCGGCCACCGTCGCAGCCACCTGGGCGGCAATCGCCTTGGCGGCCTGGCCGCCATCCCGCGCGGTTTTGCGACCTACTAGGTCGTTGGCCTGGATGGCGGTCGTGCCTTCGTAAATCGTCAAAATTTTCGCGTCGCGGTAGTACTGCGCCACGCCGGTCTCTTCGATAAAGCCCATACCGCCATGCACTTGAATCGCCATGGAGGTGACCTCCAGACTCATTTCGGTGCTAAAGCCTTTGACCAAGGGCACCATAAATTCGTAAAAGCTTTGGTGCTCTTTGCGCGCCTGTGCATCCGGGTGGTGGTGCGCCACGTCAAATGCAGCCGCTGCCACCGAGGCCAGCGCGCGGCAGCCTTGCACATAGGCGCGCATAGTCATGAGCATGCGGCGTACATCCGGATGGTGGATGATGGGCGCGCTGGTGTTCATCGAGCCATCGACCGGTCGGCTTTGCACCCGATCGCGCGCGAACTGCGCTGCCTTTTGGTAGGCCCGCTCCGCCACGGCAATGCCTTGCACGCCCACACCATATCGGGCGGCGTTCATCATGATGAACATGTACTCCAGGCCGCGGTTTTCCTGACCCACCAAAAAGCCCACGGCCCCCGGGCCTGCGCTATCGGCGAGTGAACCGGCTAGACCGTCGCCAAACTGCAGCACCGCCGTCGGACTGGCTTTGATGCCCATTTTGTGCTCGATGCTGACGCACTGCACATCGTTGCGCGCGGCAGGCTTGCCCTTTGCATCGACGACAAACTTGGGTACCACAAACAGGCTAATACCTTTGACGCCTTCGGGCGCACCCTGCACCCGCGCCAGCACCAGATGGACGATGTTTTCGGCCATGTCGTGCTCGCCCCAAGTAATGTATATCTTGGTGCCAAAGATGCGGTAGGTGCCGTCAGGCTGCGGCTCAGCGCGGGTGCGGACCAAGGCCAGATCGCTACCGGCTTGCGGCTCGGTCAGGTTCATGGTGCCGGTCCACTGGCCGCTGACAATTTTTTCCAGGTAAATCGCTTTGAGATCGTCCGAGCCTGCGGTCAACAAAGCCTCGATGGCACCATCGCTAAGCAGCGGGCACAGGGCAAAGCTCATATTGGCTGAGTTCTGCATTTCGCCGCAAACCGCGCCAATCGTCTTGGGCAGGCCCTGGCCGCCAAACTCCACCGGATGCTGCAATCCCTGCCATCCGGCCTCTACAAACAGCCGGTAAGCCTCTTTGAAGCCGGGGGTGGTGGTGACCACGCCGTTCTTCCAGGCGCTCGGGTTTTTGTCGCCCTCCCAGTTCAGCGGTGCCAGCACATCTTGATTGAACTTGGCCGCCTCTTCCAGCACCGCTTGCGCTGTACCGAGATCCGCGTCCTCAAAACCGGGAAGTTGGGCGATCTGGTCGATGCGCGCCAGGTGCTCGATATTGAACAGCATGTCTTTGACGGGGGCGGTATAAGTCATGGCACATCTCACAAAACAAAAGCAAAAAAAGGCAGCCCTGAGCTGCCTTAGGAAGCGCTGGTTTACAGCGCTGCGACTAACTCGGGCACTGCGACAAAGAGGTCTGCCTCCAGGCCGTAATCGGCCACGCTGAAGATAGGTGCTTCCGCGTCTTTGTTGATCGCCACAATCACCTTGCTGTCTTTCATGCCCGCCAGGTGTTGTATCGCGCCGCTGATGCCGCAGGCGATGTAGAGCTGGGGCGCAACGATCTTGCCGGTCTGGCCCACTTGCCAGTCGTTGGGGGCATAACCCGCATCCACCGCCGCGCGGCTGGCGCCCATTGCGGCGCCCAGTTTGTCGGCCAGCGGGGTCATTATTTCCATGAATTTTTCATTCGAGCCCAAGGCCCGACCGCCTGAGACGATGATCTTGGCTGCTGTCAATTCGGGGCGGTCGTTGCGGGCGATTTCTGAACGCACAAAGCTGACATCGGCGCTGGCGGCCTGGGCCGCAGGAGTCTCCACTGCGGCGCTGCCGCCGTCGCTGGCTGCTGCATCAAAGCCGGTGGTGCGCACAGTGATGACCTTTATAGCGTCGCCGCTTTGCACCGTGGCAATCGCATTACCCGCATAAATCGGACGCTCGAAGGTGTCTGGGCTTTCCACCTTGGTGATGTCAGAAATCTGCGCCACATCCAGTTTCGCGGCCACGCGCGGGGCGATGTTTTTGCCGACTGCCGTGGCGGGGAAAAGAATGTGGCTGTAGGCGCCGGCCATAGAGAGCACCTGGGCCGTCACGTTTTCTGCCAGGCCGTTGGCAAAAGCCGCGCCGTCGGCGTGTATCACTTTGGCCACGCCAGCCACAGCGGCAGCGGCAGCGGCAGCGGCGCCTGCGTTGTGCCCGGCGATCAGCACATGCACATCGCCACCGCATTGGATTGCAGCCGTGATGGTATTGAGGGTCGAGGGCTTGATGCCCGCGTTATCGTGTTCAGCAACGACAAGAGAAGTCATGGTAAATCCTGGTAACAAATTAATTGAATCAGTTTGCGTATGCGATGGTCTTAGATGACCTTAGCGTCATTGCGCAGCTTCTCGACCAAGGTGGCTACGTCGGCCACTTTGATACCGGCGCTGCGGGCTGCGGGTTCGACCACTTTAAGGGTCTTGATGCGCGAGGTCACGTCAACGCCCAGGTCGGCGGGACTATAGGTATCGAGCTGCTTTTTCTTGGCCTTCATGATGTTGGGCAAGGTCACGTAGCGCGGCTCGTTCAGGCGCAAATCGGTGGTGATGATGGCCGGCAGCGAGAGGCTCAGAGTTTCGGAGCCGCCATCGACTTCGCGGGTGACGGTGGCTTTGCCGTCGGCCACTTCCACTTTGCTGGCAAAAGTGGCTTGCGGACGGTCGCACAGGGCGGCGAGCATTTGACCGGTTTGGTTGCAATCGTCGTCAATCGCCTGCTTGCCCAGAATGACCAGGCCGGGCTGCTCTTTGTCCATCAAGGCTTTGAGGATTTTGGCCACGGCCAGGGGTTGCAGTTCTTCGGCAGTTTCCACCAGGATGGCGCGGTCGGCGCCAATGGCCATGGCGGTGCGCAGGGTTTCGGTGCATTGGCTGACGCCGCAGGAGACCGCAATCACCTCAGTAACCACGCCTTTTTCCTTGAGCCGGACCGCCTCTTCGATAGCGATTTCGTCAAAGGGATTCATGCTCATTTTGACGTTGGCGATGTCCACACCGCTGCCGTCAGATTTAACGCGGACTTTGACGTTGTAGTCCACCACGCGCTTGACCGGAACCAACACTTTCATACACACCACTCCCGAGGTAAATAAATGAACAACTTGCTATGGCTAGCCCCCTCGCTGTGAGGCAACCCAAGATTCTATGCGCCGCCCTGATTCGCATTGCTTACAAGCGGGCAACTCCAGCTTAATTTGCAAAAAAGAACGATCGTGCTTTTTTATTATAGTAGCCGCATTGGGAGCACCTGCAGCGCTTAGCCAAAGCGCGTCAACTATTGCGCCGAAGGCGGCGCTTTGCCAAACTGCAAAACCCCGTCCTCCAAGGCGCTGTAGCGCAAGGTCAGCAGGTCGCGCACATAGTTTTGGTACAGCCGCCAGGGTTTTTTACTGCCCTGCTTGGGGAAATGGTCCATGGCACGCTGGAAATAGCCGGAGCTAAAGTCCACCCAGGGCTCGGGCTGTACCGTGGAGTCATTTAGCTGTGGCACCACGCTATCAAGCCCCTGACTACGCATGTGGCGCAAAAGGCGCAAAACATACTGCCCGGTCAAGTCGCTTTTGAGGGTCCAGGAGGCATTGGTGTAACCAAACACGTAGGCGAAATTGGGTACGCCACTGAGCATCATGCCTTTGTAGCTCAGGCACTTGGCCACTTCAAGGGGCACGCCATCGACGGCAATCTGCATACCGCCAAAACCGAGCAAGTCGAGCCCCGTGGCTGTGACGATGACATCGGCTTGCAGGAACTCACCACTGCGCAGCCGTATGCCCTGGGGTTCAATCATTTCAATCGTATCGGTCACCATGCGCGCGCGGTCCTGGCTAATGGCGCCAAACAGGTCCCCATCGGGCAACAAGCAAATGCGCTGGTCCCAGGGTTTATAACTGGGCGTGAAATGCGGATTTACCGGATAGCCTGCGGGCAAGGCCTGGGCCGCGCCTTGCAGAATGCGGGCCTTGGCCAGCCCCGGCTTGCGCCGCGCCAGCGTGAAATAAAACAATCCGGTCAAGACGTTTTTCCAGCGCGTCAGCGCATAGGCTATTTTTGCAGGCAAGAAGCGGCGCAGCCCATCGGCAATCGCGTCGCGGCTAGGACGGGCCACCACATAGGTGGGCGAGCGCTGCAACAAGGTCACATGGGCCGCCAATTTGGCCATCTCAGGCACCAAGGTCATAGCGGTGGCGCCACTGCCGATGACCACCACCTGCTGGCCACGGTAGTCCAGGTCCTGCGGCCAATGCTGGGGGTGCACCCGTTGGCCTTTGAAGCTGTCCATGCCAGGCAAGGCCGGTGTGTAGCCATGTTCGTAGTTGTAGTAGCCGCTACACATCAGCAAGAAACGGCATTGCACTTGCAGCACCGAGTCATCGGCCAATCGCTGTACCGCTACACGCCAACGCGCAGCAGCGCTGTCCCAATCGGCAGATAGCACCTTGTGCCCGAAGCGGATGAGCGGCAGCACGCCAAACTCTTGCGCTGTCTCCTGCACGTACTGCAGGATAGACGGGCCGTCGGCAATGGCCTTGGCCCCGGTCCAAGGTTTGAAGGAGTAGCCCAGCGTGTGCATATCCGAATCCGAGCGGATGCCGGGGTAGCGGAATAAGTCCCAGGTGCCGCCCAAGCGCTCGCGCGCTTCCACCATCAATACCGATTGCTGCGGCAGCCCCTGGCGCAGATGCACTGCACTGCCGATGCCGGATAGGCCCGCACCCACAATCAGCGTATCGACCTGTTCGATACTCATGCCGCAAACACCCGCGAAAAACGGCCCATGGAACACCAGTACACATCCTCGTTCCAACCGGTACTGGGAAAGACAACCCCTTGGGTAATTCCGCCCACGCGTACCCTGCCTTGTTCCGCGCCAGTGGCTATGTCCAGCACTACCACTTCCTCCCCAAAGTGTCGGTAGTCATTGAGCACCACCTGCCCAAGCTCTGGCAATAACACCATGTGGCTGGCCACGCCGAAGTCCGCCTTGTGCCACAGGGGCTGTACATCCTGCATCGCATCACTAAAGCGCCAGGCGCGCAAAAAACGGTTCGCCGAGTCATAGCCCAGCACCATGCGCCGCTGCACGTCCACCAAGGGCGGGTTGGTAATGCTGCCGCCAGGCAGGCCGCTAAGCTCCCAGGCCGCGTGCTGGCTGCAGTCTTGCAAGGACACGCGCAACAAGCGGTTGGCCGTGCGGCTGACGCCGGCGCCGTGCATATTGATACGGTAGCGGTGCTGGCCGTTGTCCATAAACCAGGCGCTATGCCCGTCGATGACCACATCCCAGCCATAGCTCTGCGCGCTTTGACCAATGTAATCCCAGCGCCAGTGCGGGTCTAAGCGCAAACTCTGCGTGGCTTCGTCCCAGTGCAGCCGGAAAATGGAACGCACGCCCACGACATAAACCGTATTGCCTACGGCACTCAAGCGCGCAATCGACGGCTCAGGGCAGAGCACATCGGCGCACACCGATTGCAAGCCCTCGGGGTCCAGCACCCCAAGCTGCGCTGCCTGCCGGTCCGACAAATTTTTGGTGACGATCAGGCCGTTGTCCAAAATCACAAAGGAGTTGTAAGGCTGATCGACCGGCAACATACGGCTTTGATTGAGGACGCAATGCCGGTCCAGCCGATGTGCATAGCGGCCGTAGACCACATACAAATCGCCATTGCGGTGCATCGCCATGCCCCCGGGCCACATCGGCCCCCCGGGCAAGCGGCCCGAGCTTTGAAGCGTCTTGAGCGTGATCGGGTCTATGCGCTCCACGCAAGACGTGGTGGGCAAACCGAAGTTGGCGCGCAAAGCCGAGTGGGTCAACAAGTACACCTCGCCGGGGTCGCCCAGCACCGTCATGGTCGATAGCGTGGTGTTGCGGTGGGTGCTGTGCAAACGCTGGCCCGGCCGCAGATGGAGCCCGCTGCCTGGGCTAGCTGTTTGCAAGCGGGCCGGGCCCGCGTCCTCAGCGGGCCAAGGGCTGGCGTAATAGCCAGCGCTCATAGGCGGCGCTTGCGTTTGCGCAGCAGCAGCCACACTGGTATCAGCACCAACGCGGCCAAAATCAAGGCCATGGTTTTGCCGTGCACTGGCAACCAGTAGCGCCAAAAGCCATTGATCATGACTTGCTTTTGCGGGCTGTAGTCCGCCGGCATATCCAGCACCTGGTTGGCCTTGGCCCAGGCCGCAAAGTCGTCTTGCATAGTGGCAAATTCCTGAGGCAGCTGCGCGCTCAGGTCTTGGGTTTCGCCGGGGTCTGTGCTCAGGTCGTACAAATGCCACAGACCGTCGCCGAGCGGCGGCATATTGCGCAGCAATTTCAAATTCCCTTTGAATAATGCCGAATTACCCGACAACTCATAGCCCAGAGTTTGCTCGGGCTGACGAACCGCCGTCGCTGTACCTTGCAAAAGTGGCAGCAAACTCATGCCGGTCAAGGCTTCTACTTGCGCGCCTTGGTACTGACCGGCATGCCGCGGCACTTGCGCAATCTCCAGCAGCGTGGGCGTGATGTCGGTCACATGGGTTAAGGCATTTTCAATTTGGTTGGCGCGGCGCACTGGCGGCCCGGCCATCAGCATAGGCGTGCGGATGCCACCCTCGCCGGCCCAGAATTTATAGGTGTAAAGCGGGCTGGCCGAGGCACTGGCCCAGCCGGGGCCGGGTATGCCGTAGGTGCCTTTAGCGCCCAGGGTGTCGGTGTCTTGCTTGTAGTTAAAAATCAACCAGGGTTGTGCCTCGTGGTAGTCCGAACCTTCCGGGCCGTTGTCCGACAAAAACAAAAACACGGTGTTGTCGTATTGGCCGGTTTTCTTCAAATGGTCGACCAAACGCCCAATATGCATATCCATGGACTCAGCCATGGCGGCATAGACCTCCATCTGGCGCTCCATATGCAAACGCTCTTTTTCGGACAAAGCTTTCCAGTCGCCCGTGGTGGACATGGTGGTCATGCGCGTGCTGGCAGGCACCAGGCCTAATTCAATTTGTTTAGCCAATCGCCGCTCGCGCAAAGCCGTCCAGCCCTCGCGGTAGCGGCCCTTGTATTTGGCGATCAGTTCTTGCGGGGCTTGCACCGGCACATGGTTGGCCTGGAAACCGATATAGGCCAAGAAAGGCTGGTCTTTGCGCGCATCCGCGTCCAGATACTCAATGGTGCGATCGACAAAATACTGCGAGGAATAAAACTCAGCTGGCATCTTGGCCCGTTGCCCGTTTTCAAACCAATAGACCTCGGGCAGATGGGGCAGGTATTGCTTGTTGGGCTCCCAGTTGTCCGAACCGGTATCGCCCTGGACAATGGATTTGTCAAAGCCACGCTGGTTGGGCAGGTTGTAGGGCTCAGAGCCCACATTCCATTTGCCGGCGATATAAGTGCGGTAGCCGCTGTCCTGTAAGAGCGAGGCCACCGTCACCACATTGCGGGTCAGCGATCCCTGGTACCCCGGTTTACCCAAATGCTCGGTCGGCATGGCTTCGCGCAGATTGCCAACGCCGTTGCGGTGGTTGTCCACGCCAGTCAGCAACATCGAGCGCGTGGGAGAGCAAGAGGCCGCCACATGGAAGTTGGTAAAACGCAAACCGGCTTTGGCTAGCGCATTGAGGTGGGGTGTATCGATTTCTCCGCCAAACGCGCCCAGGTCTGAAAAGCCCCAGTCGTCAGCCACCAGTACCACGAAATTAGGCCGCTTGCCGCCCGGGCCAGGTTTACCGGGCGTTGGCATCACGGACCCGGATGCCGCATTGAGTGCCGCTGGAAAGACCAGAACACCGAGCAGGGCTAGCAAGCCGGGACGCAAGCCCGGCAATCGATTTAGCGACATTCCAAGAGTCTCCTCATTACATTGCATGGGCGCTCAGGGCCCGGCGACCCTGCAAGCGAAAACCCGTCGGGCAATGTAGCACGCGCCTCTATCCCCAGGGCAGCTTCACTGTCAAACAAAGCACACCCTGGCGCCATGCCACTATGCCACCCAAACCCCCTGCATCCTTCATGACTGGCCGATTACGCTTGGGTGACAATATGCGTCCTTTCAATGAGTATTGGAAACACATGGCCAGCCGCGCCACCCTTCGCAAAAATGCGGACTCCGCACCTGCCGACAAAACCCTGGTTTCGCGCCTGGGCCGTGACGACTGGCTGGACGCAGCATTTCGCGCCGCCGTCGAACACGGCTTTGACGGCGTGCGGGTGCTGACGCTGGCTGACACGCTGCAAGTGACGCGGGGCAGTTTTTACTGGCATTTTAAAGACCATGCGACTTTGATAGAGGCCTTGGTCGAGCGCTGGCAAGCGCGCGAATTGGAGGCGCACCAGAGGCTGGAACAAGCCGGCAGCGAGGACCCGGCCAAAGCGCTTGAAGTCATGCTGGACCAGGCCCTGGCCCACGGTGGGGATGAACTCGACAACATGCGCTTTGAATTGGCGCTGCGCGCCCTGGGGCGGCGCGATGCGCATGTCGCTGCCCTGATGCGCGGCATGGATGCGCTACGTATCGCCTTGTTCAAGCGCAAATTCATACCTCTGGTGCAAGACGAAAAAACTGCCGCCGAGTTGGCTACCTTGTTCTACCTCTCGATCGTGGGCAGCTTCCACGCCTTGATACAGCCGCACATGCCCAGCGCCAGCAAGCAACTTTTTCTGGACATCATCGCCAAATACCTGGTGCATAAGCAAAGGCGCTAAGTGCGCTACTGGCCTTCACGGCGCCGGCGCTTGCAAGATGGTGCGAAAGCCCAAATGGCTAACGGCTAAATCGTCCTCTTGGGCCTGACGCGCACCGGCGCGGTAGCGCATGCAGTAATTGGGCGCGCACAAAAACGAGCCGCCCTTAATCACATGGCGTGCTAGCGGACGGCCCGCAGGCCGCAGGCCGGCGTAGCCGGCGGTTTCCATTTCCGGCGCTAAGTTGGTGTGGTCCTCAAGGTAAAGGTCGCGGGTGATTTCCCAGACGTTGCCCAGCATGTCAAACAAACCCAGCGCATTGGGCGCATAGCAGCCCACCGGTGCCAGCCCGACAAAGCCATCTTGCGCTGAATTGCTGACCGGAAACAAACCCTGCCAGGTATTGGCCTGCGCAGGCTGTGCGTGTTCAGTCTGCGTAGCCGCTGCGGCTGCGCGAGCCGCCCATTCCCACTGGGCTTCACTGGGCAAAATACGTCCGGCCCATCGGGCAAAGGCCTGGGCATCGCGGTAGGTGAGATTGACTACGGGAAATGCGCCGCGCCCTTCAATAGAGGTCTGTTGACCGCCAGGGTGGCGCCAATTGGCCCCTGGCAAGTAGCGCCACCATTGCGCCGGGTTACCCCCGCCCGTCAGGTCGGTCGGGCTAATAAAAACCACGGCGCCGGGCAGGCGTAAATCGGGTGGAAGTTCTGGATGGACCTTCGCATCCACCGCCTGCTCTGCCACCGTGACGTAGCCGGTGGCTTGCACAAAAGCGGCAAACTGCGCGTTGGTCACTTCGGTGCGGTCCATCCAAAAACCCTGCACAGCCACGCTGCGCAGCGGCAGTTCTTCAGGGTAGACGGTATCGCCCAGTTGCAGCGTGCCGCCTGGTACCCAAACCATGCCCGGATGCGGCGCCGATGCCGGCTGCGCGGGCAATGCACATTGCAAGGGCTCCCCAAGCGCATGCACTTGCACCCTGTCTGCGGACCACCACAACCAGGCCGCTAGCGCCAGCAGCAGCGCAGCCGCCGATAGCAAAATGGGTTTAGAAGGCATGGTGGTGTGCAGTTTGGGGCAGTATCCGGCTGCGCTCCATTGTCCCGCAAGGCCGAGCTTTACAAGGGCGCGTGAATCACATCGGCAATGCCAGCCGCCTGCAAAATCGCGTCGGCTTGGGCTTGCCCATGGGCATCGAGCGCCGCAAACTCTTCGCGCAGCCAGCGCAGGCATTTGCCTTGGTAGGTGACGGTGCCCTGCTCCCACACGCCTTGCGGCAATTCAACACTTACCTGTTTTTCACCACGCAACAAAGCGCGGGCATTGGCCAGCGTCACCGGCACATAGCCTTGCGCTAATTCCGCCAGCAGGTCCATCAGACTTACCGGTAAGTGCGCCGCATCCAGCCAGGCATCGTCAGGCACTTCCCAGCCCGACAAATCCTCCACCCAGCCGGTCCAGGCAAAGGTGCGTGGCGCGTGCTGCACTGCCAAAGCCATGGACGTGGGGTCAAACAAAGCCAGTTGCGACAACTGCCCGTACATTGCAAAGTCGCTGGCGCCCGGCCTAGCACCCATCAAAAACGCATGCCGCGCAAAATGCGCGTCCAAAAGCCCAAGCAGTCGCACATAGCCCGCTTCAATCAAAGGTGCCGTCGTCGCATTCGAACCGATGACCGCGAGACGGGAAATTTGCCGTTGCGAAAAAAAGGCCTTGCCTGCGGCATGCACTTTTTCATCCATCTGCAACCCGCCCCAATGCAGGGGAATAGTTTTGCCCGCGCGGTCTATGTCTGGCGCGTAATGCCAGCGGTAATGGAACATGGCCTTGGTGACCCACTCATCGGCAAAGTCTTCCAGCAATGCATCGATAAAGGCCAACACTGCCTCCTGTGGCCTAGCCGCGCGGCCTGGCGCTTCACGCTCTAAGCGGCGCAGCAGCGGAGTGGAATCGGTTAACGCCTGCACTTGCCCCTGCGCATCGGGCAGGTAAAACGTGGGCAGCAATTCGACCGGCGGCTTGGGCATGCCAGCGCGGTCTGCGGCCTCGCCGACCAGGTAGCGGTAGGGAATATGGCGATAGCGCATCAGCGCCATCATCTTGCGGGTATAGGGCGAGCCGGGAGAGCCTTTGAAAACCAGGGGCGCCCGCATAAAGTCGGCGCTCGCTTAAGCCGCCGTGGCCGACGTTGCAGTCACGGTTTTGACCGGCGTGAAAAATCGCGTGTTGTCGCGCAGCCAGGCTTGCGAGTTGCTGGCATCGTGCTGCTCAGGATGAAAGTCAGGGTGCATATAGTCGCGCCACATCGGCAGGTTGCTGCGCAGCAAACCGTCGCGCGCCAGCAGCAAACGCCAGGCACTGCGCCAGGTGTTCCATTGGAACAAGCTGCGGTCATGCCACAAATTGCGCACCGTCTGTCGCAACACATCGGTGATAAAAATCCAACTGACCAGTTTGAAAGTGCGTACCCGCCACTTGTGGCTGCCATCGGCGGCCTGGTAAATATTGAAGGCGGTGCTGCGGTGCTCAGACTCCTCGGAGGCATGCCACCGCCACAGCGTGGCCAAGCGTTCTTCCGCGCCGGCAAAGGCCTCGGGGTGGCGCAGTGTCCAGTCGGCAAACATGGCGGTGAAGTGCTCGGTTGCAGCGGTTACCGCCAAGTGGAAGCGGGGGTCGAAATGTTCGGCTTGTTTGGCACGCTTGGCTGCGCGTACTTCGATTTCGTTGACAAAGCCCTGGCGCGTAAGTTGCGCATTAAAGAGTTCGTGGATGCGCCGGTGCGTAGCCTCCTGGCCGACAAAGCCCTGCACTTCTTTGGCGTATTTTTCCTGCTCCGCCGGGGGCAGCGTTTTGTAACAAGCACGCACCGAGTCCATGAAATACTGCTCGCCCCAGGGAAAGCTCATCGACAAGGCATTGAAAAAAGCCGAACGAAAAGCATCGCCCCCGTTCCAGCGCTGATCAAACGGCGTAGTCAAATCCACCAGCAAACGCCTCACTACCAAATCGGTCATACAACACTTTCTTCCATTACTAAATTGTTAACTTCGCGCAACTCGCGCCGCAAAACTTTGCCCACATTGCTTTTTGGCAACTGCGTATCAAAAACGACTTTGCGCGGTACTTTGTAGCCGGTCAAATGCTCACGGCAATGGCGCACCAACATTTCCTCGGTCAGGGCCGGCGATTTTTTCACCACATGGAGGTGGACCTCTTCGCCGGTAATCTCGCTTAAGCGGCCCACGGCGGCGGCCTCTAAGACACCGGGGTGCAGCATCACTACGTTTTCGATCTCATTGGGATACACATTAAAACCGGATACCAAAATCATGTCCTTCAAACGGTCCACAATTTTGAAAAAACCTCTTTCATCCATCACCGCCACATCGCCGGTGCGTAAAAAGCCATCATCGGTCATTGCGGCTTGCGTCTCGGCCGGACGGCGCCAATAGCCCTGCATCACCTGGGGGCCGCGCACGCACAACTCGCCGGGCTCGCCCGCAGGCAATGCGCGCCCATGGGCATCGCGAATAGACACCTCGGTCGACGGCAGAGGCAGGCCAATGCTGCCGTTAAATTGGGCGATGTCAAACGGATTGACTGTCACCGTGGGTGCACATTCGGTAAGGCCGTAGCCTTCGATCAGGGGCGCTTTGGTCAAGGCCTGCCAGCGCTCGGCCACAGATCGCTGTATGGCAGCGCCGCCGCCCACCGACAAACGTAAGCTTCTGAAATCCACTTTGTGGATGTCAGGGTGATTGAGTAGGCTGTTAAACAGGGTATTGACCGCCGGCAAAGAAACCACGCGGTAGCGCATCAGCAGCTTCACAAAAGCATCCACATCGCGCGGGTCCGAGACCAGCACATTGGTGCCGCCCATGCCAGTAAACGCCAGGCAGGAGCCCAGGGCAAACACATGGTAGAGCGGGATAGCGGTCATGCTGATCAAGTCTTGGTCGGCCTCGATAAATGGCGCGCACCACACTTTGGTCTGCTGCACGTTGGCCAAAATATTGCGATGGCTGAGCATGGCACCCTTGGCTACGCCAGTGGTGCCGCCGGTGTACTGCAAGAAAGCCAGGTCGTCAGGCTGGATATCGGGTTTGCGAAACTGCACTTGCGAGCCTCGCTGCAGCATGTACCGAAAGGCCGTCGCCCTGGGCAAGTCGTAAGCCGGCACGGCATTTTTGACTTGGTGAATCATAAAGTTCGCGACATGGCGCTTATGCCAGGGCATCATGTC
>CAMCJY010000018.1 GCA_945875225.1 Comamonas sp. lk
GCTGGGTTTGAAGGCGCAAGACACGTCTGAGCTGTTTTTTGACGACGTGCGCGTGCCCGCCGAGAACCTGCTGGGCGGCGCCGCGCTGGAAAACCGGGGCTTTATCTGCCTGATGGAGCAGTTGCCCTGGGAGCGCCTGCAAATCGCCATTGGGGCCGTGGCCGCCGCGCAAGCCGCCATAGTCTGGACGCTGGACTATGTGAAAGAGCGCAAGGTGTTCGGCCAAGCCGTCGCCACTTTCCAGAACACCCGCTACAAACTCGCCGAGATGCAAACCGAGGTGCAAGTGGCAAGCGTGTTTGTGGACAAATGCACCGAGCTATTACTGCAAGACAAGTTGGACACCGCCACCGCCAGCATGGCCAAATACTGGTGCTCGGACATGCAATGCAAAGTGATGGACGAGTGCGTGCAACTCTTTGGCGGCTACGGCTATATGTGGGAATACCCCATCACCCGCGCCTACGCCGACGCCCGCGTGCAGCGCATTTACGGCGGCACCAATGAAATCATGAAGGAAGTGATTACGCGGGCTATGGGCTTGGGTGGGAAGTAGGGTCTAGGGTCCCTGCAGTCCGCCGCGCTTGCGAGTTACAAGGTGTGGGTACAGATGGCGTTTACTATTTGCCAACCTGCACCATCTTCATCGCCGAAGCGATCAAAGCCGACACTTCGGTCATATTGCTGGGTACGATCAGAGTCGTCGAAGCGTTGGTGGCCACGCGGGAATAGGCGTCCACCGCGCGCTCGGCGACTTTCAGTTGGACGGCTTGTTCGCCGCCGGGCTGGCGAATGGCGGCGGCGATGCGTTCGATGGCTTCAGCGGTAGCATCGGCCACGGCGGTGATGGAGGCGGCTTCGCCAGCGGCTTTGTTGATGACCGCTTGCTTCTCGCCTTCGGAGCGGGCGATAAAGGCTTCGCGCTCGCCAGTGGCGATGTTGATCTGTTCCTGGCGGCGGCCTTCGGAGGCGGCGATCAGGGCGCGCTTTTCGCGCTCGGCGGTAATTTGCTGCTGCATGGCGTGTAGGATTTCTTTGGGCGGCGTCAGGTCTTTGATCTCGTAGCGCAGCACTTTGACGCCCCAGTTCAGCGCCGCTTCGTCGATGGCTGCAACTACCTGGCCGTTGATCAGGCTGCGTTCTTCAAAGGTTTTGTCCAGTTCCAGCTTGCCGATGACTGAGCGCAGCGAGGTCTGGGCTAACTGCGAAATCGCCACCAAATAATTAGACGAGCCGTAGCTGGCGCGCATGGCGTCGGTAACCTGAAAGTAGAGGATGCCGTCCACTTGCAGTTGGGTGTTGTCCCGTGTGATGCAGACCTGGCTGGCAATGTCCAGCGGTATCTCTTTAAGCACATGTTTATAGGCCACCCGGTCGATAAACGGCACCAAAAAATTGAGGCCAGGGGTCAGCGTGCCCTGGTACTTGCCCAAGCGTTCGATGACCCAGGCATGCTGCTGGGGCACCACTTTGACCGATTGGGTAATGAAGATAACGGCGATGACCAATAAGACGATAGCGATTTCCATGATGTTTTTCCCTTAAGTTTTTTCAAGCACGAGGCGGCTGCCCTGGACTTCGACAACCCGGTGTTCACCGGATTCGGTTATGACACCGGGCCGGTGCATAGCGGTCCAATTGGCGCCACGGTAGTGCACTTGCGTGCTGCCATCCGGAGCCCATAACTCCACGTTAACCAGTGCGCCGATGTCCAGATTCACATTAGGGTTGGATTGCGCGTCTGGCTCGGCGCTGCGGCCCTGCTTCAAGCGGCGCCACAGCAGTACCGCCGCACCACCGACTACTGCAGCGACCACCAGCTGTACGGTAAGCGGGTTGCCCGCTTGCGCGGCCACCGCCCCTGCGGCCATGCCCAGGGACAGCATCAGCAGATAAAAACTGCCGATTAAGAGCTCGGCGGCCACCGTAATACCGGCCAAAACCCACCAAATTGTTGACGGTTCCATGAGAACTTCCTCCTTTTTACACGCTTACCCTTTCTATATTGTGCGCCCGGCTTTAGACAATACAAGTACGTTGACGCAATAAATCCGTACACTTGCGCCTCTTTTTGACTTATGGCCTGCGCAGGAGCCCTTAAATGAAGTTTCGCTTCCCTATCATCATCATCGATGAAGACTTTCGCTCGGAGAACACCTCGGGGCTAGGCATACGGGCCTTAGCCCAAGCGATAGAGACCGAGGGCTTTGAGGTGCTGGGCGTCACCAGTTACGGCGATCTGAGCCAGTTTGCTCAGCAGCAAAGCCGGGCCAGCGCCTTTATTCTGTCGATTGACGACGAAGAATTTACCCCCGGCCCGGACCTGGACCCTGCGGTGCTCAATCTGCGCAACTTCATTGAAGAAGTGCGCCGCAAAAACCTGGACGTTCCGATTTACGTCTATGGCGAGACCAAGACCAGCCGCCATATCCCCAATGACATCTTGCGCGAGCTGCACGGCTTTATCCATATGTTCGAGGACACGCCCGAGTTTGTGGCGCGCCACATCATCCGCGAGGCTAAGAGCTACCTCGAAGGCGTGCAGCCACCGTTTTTCAAAGCCTTGCTGGACTATGCGGAAGACGGCTCTTATTCTTGGCATTGCCCTGGCCACTCCGGTGGCGTGGCTTTTTTGAAAAGCCCGGTGGGCCAGATGTTCCACCAATTTTTCGGTGAAAACATGTTACGCGCCGACGTGTGTAACGCGGTGGAAGAGTTGGGGCAGTTGCTGGACCACACCGGCCCGGTAGCTGCTTCAGAACGTAATGCGGCGCGCATCTTCAATGCCGACCACTGCTTCTTTGTGACCAACGGCACCAGCACCAGCAACAAAATGGTCTGGCACCACACCGTGGCGCCCAATGACATCGTGGTGGTCGACCGCAATTGCCACAAGTCCATATTGCACGCCATCATCATGACCGGTGCGATTCCGGTATTTCTCAAGCCCACACGCAACCATTTCGGCATCATCGGCCCGATTGCCAAAGAGGAGTTCGAGCCCGCCACCATCCGCGCCAAGATCAAGGCTAACCCGCTGGTCAAAGAGCATTTGGGTAAGGTGGATGTCAATACCATCAAGCCGCGCGTGCTGACGCTGACCCAGTCCACCTATGACGGCGTGCTCTACAACACCGAGACCGTGAAAAACATGCTGGACGGTTACGTGGAGAACATCCACTTTGACGAAGCCTGGTTGCCGCATGCGGCCTTCCACCCGTTTTACGGCAGCTACCACGCGATGGGGAAAAAACGTAAGCGCCCCAAAGAGGCCATGGTGTATTCCACGCAATCGATTCACAAGTTGCTGGCCGGTATCAGCCAGGCCAGCCATGTGCTGGTGCAGGACTCGCAAACCGTGAAGCTAGACAAACATTTGTTCAATGAAGCCTATCTGATGCACACAAGTACCAGCCCGCAGTACAGCATCATCGCCAGCTGCGACGTAGCCGCCGCCATGATGGAGCCGCCCGGCGGAACTGCCCTGGTAGAAGAAAGTATTTTGGAAGCGCTGGATTTCCGCCGCGCCATGCGCAAGGTGGACGAGGAATATGGACAGGACTGGTGGTTCAGAGTATGGGGGCCGGATCAGATTGCGGAGGAGGGCGTTGGCCGCGCAGACAATTGGAAGTTGAAGGGTGAAACGAGTAAAGCCAAAGCGGGTGTCAACTGGCATGGCTTTGGCAAGATGGCCACAGACTTCAATATGCTGGACCCGATCAAGGCCACCATCGTGACGCCGGGTCTGGATTTGAGCGGCAAGTTTGCCAAGCAAGGCATTCCTGCCAGCATCGTCACCAAGTTTTTGGCCGAGCACGGCGTGGTGGTGGAAAAGACCGGTTTGTACAGCTTCTTCATCATGTTCACCATCGGCATCACCAAAGGCCGCTGGAACAGCATGCTGACCGCTTTGCAACAATTTAAAGACGATTACGCCAAGAACCAACCCATGTGGCGTGTGCTGCCGGAGTTTGTACAGAAATATCCGCGCTACGAAAAAATGGGCTTGGCCGACCTGTGCCAGCACATACACCAGCTCTACGCCAAATACGACATTGCGCGCCTGACGACCGAGATGTACTTGAGCGATCTAAGCCCGGCCATGAAGCCCAGCGACGCTTATGCCCACATCGCTTTGCGTAAAACCGAGCGCGTGGAAATCGACCACTTAGAAGGCCGCATTACCGTGGGCTTGGTCACGCCTTACCCGCCGGGCATTCCGCTGCTGATTCCCGGCGAAGATTTTAACAAAAAAATTGTGGACTATTTGAAGTTCGCCCGTGAGTTCAATGCTTTATGCCCGGGCTTTGAAACCGACATCCACGGTCTGGTTGAGGAAACCGACGACAGCGGCAAAACGCGCTACTACGCGGATTGCGTGCGGGCTTAAGAAAAAAGCGCCTCGAGGCGGTCCTATCTCGCATGCAAGCCAAATGCTATTCGGTTTGCACGCCCATAGTCTTGTTAAAGCCGCCGTCCACAAACGTGATTTCGGCGGTCACGCCTGATGCCAAATCACTGAGTAAAAACGCGGCAACATTGCCCACGTCTTCCAGCGTGACGTTGCGGCGAATGGGAGAAGCGTCGGCCACCACTTTGAGCAGTTTGCCGAAGTCTTTGATGCCGCTAGCAGCCAGGGTTTTGATGGGGCCAGCGCTGATGCCGTTGACGCGAATGCCGCGCGGGCCGACGGCTTCGGCCAGGTAGCGCACCGAGGCTTCGAGCGAGGCTTTGGCCAGGCCCATAGTGTTGTAGTTGGGGATGATGCGGTCCGCGCCCAGATAGCTAAGGGTCAGCAACGCCGAGCCGGTGCGCAGCCGGGGCAGGGCGGCTTTGGCCATGGCCGGGAAGCTGTAGGCGCTGATGTCGTGCGCAATTTTGAAAGCCTCGCGACTGATACCTTCCAGAAAATTACCGGCAATCGCTTCGCGCGGTGCGAAGCCGATGGCGTGGACGAAGCCATCAAATTCGGGCCAGTGCGCACCTAGGTCGGCAAACATTTGGTCGATTTGCGCGTCGTCTCCGACATCGCAGTCAAAGACTAAGGTGGAATCAAAATCGGCGGCAAACCCAGCGATCCGCTCTTGGAAGCGCTCGCCCACGTAGCTAAAGGCCAGTTCCGCTCCCTGCGCCCGGCAGGCTTTGGCGATGCCATAGGCGATAGAGCGGTTGGACAGCACGCCGGTGATGAGTAATTTTTTGCCTGCTAAAAAGCCCATGTTCGTCGATGCCCTGTGTAGATATCAGCGGTAATTGTCGCACGCAGCTTTAGCGCATAAACACGTAGGCGGCTAGCGCCAGTACGACGATGGCGCCGCCTATGAGTACGCCCATGCCTGGGCCTTCATTGCTGTCTGAGGTCGGTGGCGGTGCGGCGGCGGCATCTTGCGCGGGCGCGGCATAGGCCTCGGGGTAGCGAGCCTGCATGGCCAGATCAAAACGCTTGAAGAAATCTTCGGCCAGTGACTTGGCTACGCCGTCAATCAGCCTTTGGCCCATTTGCGCTACTTTGCCGCCGACTGAAGCCTTCACTTCGTAGCTCAGAGTGTTGCCGTGGCCATGGGGGGTGAGCAGCACCTTGGCATTGCCTTTGCCAAACCCGGCAGGGCCGCCCTGGCCTTCAAAGCTAATGGTGTAGCTGTGCGGAGGCTTGATGTCCGATAGCGTGATCTTGCCGGTGAATTTGGCCGATACCGGGCCTATTTTGAGAGCCATGCCGATAGCGAAGGCGTCGGGCCCATTGGCCTCGACTTTGTCGCAGCCGGGAATACATTGCTTTAAGACTTCGGGGTCGTTGAGTGCGTCCCAAGCTTGTTGTTGCGTGATCGCCAGATCGCGGCTTCCTTGCATTTCCATGGTGTTTCCTTTCGTCGCTATTCAAAACGTTGCCGCTATGGCCTTATTGCTTCATCAGTTTGGCCAAGCTGCTGGCCAGATCTTCCAGCTTGGTCAGGTTGTGGATCGCCACCATGCCGTGTGCCACTTGGTTCAAGGCCTGCGCGCCCTGGGCCAGCGGCGCATAGCCGTCAAAGCGCAGCAAGGGATTGAGCCACAAAATTCGGCGGGTGTGCAATTTCAGCCAGGCGAGTTCCTCTGCCAACTCTTGCGGCTCGCCCGTGTCCAAACCATCAGTCACGATCAGCACCATAGTGCGCCGCCCCACCAGCTTGCGTGCATGGTGCTCCCGCAAGCTTGCAAGCGACTTACCCAATTGCGTGCCACCGGCAAAGTCTTCAATCAAGGCGTTGGCATGGTCCAACATGGCATCGGTGTCGCCCAGTTTGAAGGCGCCGGTTAATTCGGTCAGCTGCGTGCCAAACGCAAACACCGCGCGGCGCGGATGCTTGCGGGTGGCGGCATGCAAAAAAGCCAGCAGCAAGCGCGCGTAGCGTTCCATCGAGCCGGACACATCGACCAGCACTAGCAAGGGCAAAGGCTGCTGGCGGCGCTCGCGCTTAGGTAAATACAGGGTTTCACCACCCAGACGCACGGCGCTTCGCAACACGCCGGACCAGTGCAACTGGCTGCCATGCACACCTGGGCGCATGCGGCGGCTCGCGTGCTGCGGCAAGGGCAGGGCGATGTCACGGGCTAAGCGCTCGACCAGGCGGTATTCGCTGGCGGACAAGGCGTTGAAGTCGGCGTGGCGTAGGCGGTGGATGTCGCTGGCCGTCATGGCGGCGTCAAAGTCCACTTTCTGGTCTTCGGTTTTGGGCTTGGCTTGTTGGCTACGCAGCTTAGGCGGCGACAGGGCTTCGCGCACGCGGGGCCGACGCTTGCTGGGCTCGGCTTTCCCTTCGGCGCTAGGCAGCATTTGCGACAAAAGCTTGTGCGCCATATTAGGGTCGCGAAAAAAGGCCTCGAATAGCTCGCGAAACACCGCGCGGTCCTGTTCACGGCTAATCAGCACCGATTCCATCGCAGCGCTCAGGTCGTGCCGGTCCGCCAGCCCGACCTCAAGCGCCGCTTGCGCGCACAATCCAATACGAGCGCTATCCACCTGCACACCGGCCCGGCGCAGCGTACGCCCGAAAGAGGCCAAGTTGCCTGCCAGCTTGCCGGTGCGCGAATCGCCCAGGGTCATGCGGCTGCGTCGGCTTCAGGGGGTGGGGCGAGCAGGTCCTGTGCCAGCGCCAGGGTGAGGGCAGCGACGTCTTCGCGCTGCTTGAACATGATGCCTGCGGTATCGCTCACGATTTCGGGGTCCAGCTCCAGCGTGTCCAGCGCCACCAGGGCCCTGGCCCATTCCACGCTCTCGGCGATACCGGGCGCACGCTGGAACGCGTTGGAAAAAGGTTGGTTGCGAAGGCGAGTCACCACGTCGGCCACTTGCTGCGCCAGTTGGGCCGATGCGCCAGGCACCTGGACACTGATGATGGCCAGTTCGCGGTCCCGATCCGGGTAGTCCAGCCAGTGGTAGAGGCAGCGCCGCTTGACTGCATCATTGAGTTCGCGTGTGCGGTTGCTGGTTAGGATGGTGACCGGCTTGACCACGGCGCGGATCGTGCCGATTTCCGGGATGCTGACCTGATACTCACCCAAGTATTCGAGCAAAAAGGCTTCAAAGGGTTCGTCCGCCCGGTCCACCTCGTCGATTAGCAGCACCGCGCCGGGGGCGGGTGCTTGCAAAGCTTGCAGCAAAGGGCGGCGTATCAGGTAACGGTCCTGGTAAACCTCACGCTCCATGGCGTCTACCGCAGGCGCTGCGCCTTGCGCGCTTTCGGAGTAGCTTTGCGCGGCGCGCATATGGAGCAATTGCGCGGCGTAATTCCATTCGTACAGCGCATCGCGCTGTTCCAGGCCGTCGTAGCATTGCAAGCGCAGCATCTGGCGTTGCAGCGCAGTGGCCAGGGCCTTGGCCAGTTCGGTTTTGCCGACGCCGGGCTCACCCTCGAGCAGCAAAGGGCGCTCCAACTTAAGCGCCAAAAAAACAGCGGTCGCCAGGCGACGGTCCGCAAAATAGCCGGCTTGGCGCAAGGCTTCGATCAGGGCGTCAATGGAAGAAAAGAGGTTCATGGCTGGGCTCAAAAAAATGGCCCCGCGTTGTGCACACGGGGCCTCGTTGCGCCGGCGTTTAAGCCGGGGGCGGCATCAGGCCAGGCAGTGTGCCACAGCCCGCTGCGTCAAGACGCTGATCAGGTTGGCCCGGTAGGCCGCTGTGGCATGGATGTCGGCGTTCAGGCCATCGGCATCGACATGTACCGAGGCGGCAGAGGCCACGGTAAAGCTCTTATTGAGGGCGTCTTCCAGCCCTTTGTGGCGGAAGACACCCTGGCCAGCACCGGTGATGGCAACGCGCACGCCGCCCGCGGTTTGGGCCAAGAATATGCCCACCAGCGCAAAGCGCGAAGCCGCTTGCACAAACTTCATATAAGCAGCCGATTTGGGTTGGGGAAAGCTGATCGCGGTGATCAACTCGCCTGCCTCTAAGGCAGTGGTGAACATGCCTTGGAAAAAGTCATCGGCTTCGATGCGGCGCTTATTGGTGTGAACGGTTGCACCCAAGCCCAATACCGCGCTGGGGTAGCAGGCGGATGGGTCGTTGTTGGCGACCGAACCACCCAGGGTGCCCATGGCGCGGACCTGGCGGTCCCCTATGTGCGATGCCAGATCGGCCAGTGCCGGAATCATGGCCTGCACGGTGTTGCTATTGGCAACGTCCATGTGGCGCGTCATGGCACCGATCACGACAGCATTGCCATTGGGCTCAATGCCCGCCAGTTCTTTCACGCCACCCAAATCGACCAAACGGCCGGGTTGGGACAAGCGCATCTTCATGGAGGGCAGCAGGGTTTGGCCGCCGGCCAGAACCTGGCCCCCAGAGACCGCTGCGCTAACCGCATCAGCCAGGGACGCAGGACGGTCTAGTGTGAATGCATACATGTGTGAACTCCTTTGCTGCTTTAGGCTTTGGCCGCCTGGATGGCTTCCCAGACGCGGTGGGGCGTGGCGGGCATGTCAAACTCTTTGACGCCCAGACCATGCAGCGCGTCGAGCACGGCATTGATTACGGCTGGTGGCGAACCGATGGCGCCGGCTTCGCCGCAGCCCTTGGTGCCCAGCGGGTTGTGGGTGCAAGGGGTGCAGATATTGCCGATTTTGAAATCGGGGAAGTCGTCGGCGCGGGGCATGGCGTAGTCCATGAAAGAGCCGGTGAGCAACTGGCCGGTTTCGCGGTCGTACACACAGTTTTCCATCAGGGCTTGGCCGATACCTTGCACCAGTCCGCCATGCACCTGGCCTTCAACAATCATCGGGTTAATGATGGTGCCAAAGTCATCCACAGCGGTGAATTTTTCCACGCGGGTCACACCCGTAGCCGGGTCGATTTCCACTTCGCAGATATAGGTGCCTGCGGGAAAGGTGAAGTTGGTCGGGTCGTAGAAGGCGGTTTCGTTCAGGCCGGGCTCTAGCTTGTCAAGCGGGTAGTTGTGCGGTACGTAGGCGGTGAGCGCCACTTGGCCGAATGTCACCTTTTTGTCGGTGCCTTTGACAGTGAATTCGCCGTTGGCAAATTCGACGTCGGCATCGCTGGACTCCATCAAATGGGCCGCGATTTTCTTGGCCTTGGTCTCAATCTTGTCCAGCGCCTTCATGATGGCCGCGCCGCCCACCGAGATGGAGCGCGAACCGTAGGTACCCATACCAAAGGGTACGCGACCGGTATCGCCGTGCACCACATCGACGGCGTCGACCGCCACGCCCAAACGGGCGGCAACGACTTGCGCAAAAGTAGTTTCATGGCCCTGGCCGTGGCTGTGTGAGCCGGTAAACACCGTTACGCTGCCCGTGGGATGCACGCGTATTTCGCCGCATTCAAACAATCCGGCCCGGGCGCCCAGGGCACCTGCGATATTGCTAGGCGCAATGCCGCACGCCTCGATGTAGCTGGAGTAGCCGATGCCACGCAGCAAGCCTTTGGCTGCACTGTCTGCTTTGCGTCCGGGGAAGCCGGCCACATCGGCCATATCTTGGGCTTTGACCAAGCAGCCCAAGTAGTCGCCGGTGTCGTATTGCAAAGCTACTGGGGTTTGGTACGGCCAGCTGTTGATGAAGTTGCGCTTGCGGATTTCGTCTTGTGACAGACCCATCTCCCAGCCGCAGCGGCTGACCAGGCGTTCCAGCAGGTAGGTGGCCTCGGGGCGGCCTGCGCCACGGTAGGCATCGACGGGCGCGGTATTGGTAAACCACGAGTCGACTTCCACATAAATTTGCGGGCAGGTGTATTGACCCGCTAGCAAGGTGGCATACAAAATTGTCGGCACGGCGGTGGAGAAGGTGGACAGGTAGGCGCCCAGGTTGGCATGGGTGTGCACCCGCATACCCAGGAACTTGCCGTCTTTGTCCATCGCCATTTCAGCGTGGCTGACGTGGTCACGGCCATGGGCGTCGGTCAGGAAAGACTCGGAGCGCTCGCACGTCCATTTGATCGAACGGTTGACTTCTTTGGCTGCCCAGGTGAGTGCGACGTCTTCGGCGTACAAATAGATCTTCGAGCCGAAACCGCCACCGACGTCCGGCGCGATCACACGCACCTTGTGCTCGGGCAAGCCCAGTACAAAAGCCGTCATCAGCAGGCGCTCGACGTGCGGGTTTTGGTTGGACACGTAGAGCACGTATTCCTCGGTGGCGCGGCTGTAGTTGCCGATCGCGACGCGGGGCTCCAGGGCGTTGGGCACCAGGCGGTTGTTAATAAGGTCTAGCTTGGTGACATGCGCGGCGTTGGCAAAGGCGGCATCGACATTAGCCTTGTCACCCAGTACCCATTTGTAGCACTTGTTATTGGGCGCGGCATCGTGCAATTGCGTGCCGGTGGCGGCATCGCGCACGTCAACCACTGCGGGCAGCACGTCGTAATCGACTTGCACGGCTTCGGCTGCGTTTTTGGCTTGCTCCAGCGTGTCAGCGATCACCATGGCCAATTGGTCGCCCACATGGCGTACTTTGCCCAGGGCTAGCACCGGATGCGGCGGCTCGTTCATCGGCGTGCCGTCCGGGTTGTTGATCAGCCAGCCGCAGGGCAGCCCGCCCATCTTGCCTTCCAGGTCTTTGCCGATAAAGATACGCACCACGCCAGGCATGGCGGACGCGGCACTGATGTCAATGCTCTTGATCACGGCGTGGGCATGCGGGCTGCGCACAAAGACGGCGTAGCTCTGGGCCTGCATGGTGATGTCGTCGGTGTACTGACCGGCGCCGGTCAGAAAGCGGTAGTCTTCCTTACGGCGGACCGACTCACCGATATACGGGAGGTTTGAAAAATCTGATGCACCCATGTTGTTTGCTCCTTAAGTGGTTTAGGCAGAAGCCATGGCAGCAGCACCCTGCTGTATGGCTTTGACGATGTTTTGGTAGCCAGTGCAGCGGCACATATTGCCTTCCAACTGCGTACGCACTTCTTCGGCGCTGGCATTGGGGTGCTTGGCGCATAGGTCGATAGCGCTCAAGACCATGCCCGGGGTGCAAAAACCGCATTGCAAACCGTGGCAGTCTTTGAAAGCGGCCTGCATCGGGTGCATGGTGCCGTCCGCGGCCGCTATACCTTCGATGGTGGTGATTTCGGCGCCGTCCGCCTGGGCTGCCAGGATATTGCAGGATTTGACAGCATGGCTGTCCTTAATGACCGTGCAGGCGCCGCACTGGGCGGTGTCGCAACCCACATGGGTGCCTGTCATATGCAAATGCTCGCGCAGTACCTGTACTAGCAGGGTATGGGGCGGGACGTCCACTGAAACCTGTCGGTTGTTAACCTTAAATTGAACCTGCATGACGTATGTCTCCGGGAGGGGTTGTTAGAACGAATAACCTGGTTATTATGTTCCTTGGTAATCACGGTTTACCCTAGTGAAAACCCTCGAACATACCCTTATTAAATAGCGATTTGCGCCATCCTGATGCACTTGGCTTGGCGCCCTATCGCGCGCCAGCAAAGGCACGGGTGCCACAGCCTGTTGACGAGGCCACGCGAGGGGTGGCGTGACGCATATTGAAGGGCCTGCGGATTGCTCTTTAGATCGCTGGGCCGACAAGTGAAGGCCTTTATCGGCGTGCGAAGCGAGCTGCGCCTACGACTTGCTTCATCGGAATCGAGGGTGGCCCTTTAAAAACAAGGCTTCAGATGCGCTAAGTGCTTGGTTTTTACCGGTTTTTCCCGTTACAATGCGAGCTTCACGACCAAACGGGCGGGTAATTACCGCCCGTTTTTTTTGGTCGATTGTTTTTTGAGGTGGCTTTTAACGGTCGCCGGACACACAGGAAAGCGGGCATCAGCAACGTGGCTTGGCAAGACATCGTGCGTCAAATTGTCGTCGGTCTGGGATACGACTTGGTGGAGCTAGAGCGCTCGGCAGGCGGCCTATTGCGGGTCACGATTGACCTGCCTTGGGTCCAAGCGGCACCAGGCGCGGCGCAAGATGCGCAGTTTGTGACGGTGGAAGATTGCGAGAAGGTAACCCGCCAATTGCAATTTACGCTGGAAGTCGAGGGTACAGCGTACAGCCGCCTGGAGGTGTCTTCGCCGGGAATTGACCGACCCCTGCGGCACGAGGCAGATTTTGAGCGTTTTGCCGGCCAGGTAATTGATATCACTTTGCGCGAGCCGATTGGCGCGGCGGGCGCTGGCATGGTCAACGCTAAGCGCAAGAAGTTTCGCGGCACTTTGGAGCGCCTTGACGATGCGCTAGGCGCTGCGCATTGGCAAATTGTGTGGAGTGAGGCGCCAGCTATGAAGCCGGGCCAGAAGATCAGTAAGAAGCGGCCCGCAGCGCCCTTGCAGGCTATGGGTTTCGCGCTGGACGAATTGAAAGAAGCGCGGCTGGCGCCTATTGTCAGTTTTAAGGGCCGTGGCAAGGGGCAGGGAGAGGCGCCGTTGGAGCCGGGAGAGGATGACCTTGGTGACGCTACCTAAAGGCGCAGAGTTGCGATGGGCAAGGCTTTTGAATAGCACTTGTTTTTGTTTGTGAATTGAGTTGTCAGGAGAGTTAAGGCATGAATCGCGAATTGTTGATGTTGGTAGAGGCGATCTCCCGTGAAAAAAACGTGGAGCGTGATGTGGTTTTAGGCGCCGTGGAGGCCGCCCTGGCACAAGCCACCAAAAAGCTCTATGCAGGAGACGTGGATATCCGTGTCGCCTTGGACCGCGACAGCGGCAATTACGAAACCTTCCGCCGCTGGCACGTCGTCCCTGACGAGGCGGGCCTGCAATTGCCGGATCAGGAAATTTTGCTGTTTGAAGCCAAAGAGCAGATTACCGATGTCGAGGTTGATGAGTACATTGAAGAGTCGATTGAGTCGGTGCCCATCGGGCGTATCGGCGCGATGGCGGCCAAGCAGGTCATTTTGCAGAAAATCCGCGATGCTGAGCGCGAAATGCTGCTCAATGACTTTATGTCACGGGGCGATAATATTTTTGTCGGCACCGTCAAGCGCATGGACAAAGGTGATGTGATCGTCGAAAGCGGTCGCGTCGAAGGGCGTCTGCGTCGTGCCGAGATGATTCCCAAAGAAAACCTGCGCGCAGGCGACCGGGTGCGCGCCATGATTATGGAAGTGGACCTGACCCTGCGCGGCGCGCCGATTCTGTTATCGCGCTCGGCGCCAGATTTCATGATTGAGCTCTTTCGCCAGGAAGTGCCTGAGATCGAGCAAGGCCTGCTGGAGATTAAATCCTGCGCCCGCGACCCTGGTTCGCGCGCCAAGATTGCGGTGCAATCCCACGACAAGCGCATTGACCCCATCGGCACCTGTGTGGGCGTGCGCGGCAGCCGCGTCAACGGCGTGACCACCGAACTGGCAGGCGAGCGCGTAGATATTGTGCTGTGGAGCGAAGACCCGGCCCAGTTTGTGATTGGTGCTTTGGCGCCCGCTAACGTCAGTTCCATCGTCGTGGATGAAGAGCGCCACGCCATGGACGTGGTGGTGGACGAGGAAAATCTGGCTATCGCCATCGGGCGTGGCGGACAGAATGTGCGTCTGGCATCCGAATTGACGGGCTGGAAGATCAACATCATGGACGCGGCCGAGTCCGCCGAAAAGCTGGCAGTGGAAACAGATTCGGGCCGCCGCTTGTTTATGGACAAGCTGGATGTGGACGAGGAGATTGCCGACATCCTGATCGCCGAAGGCTTTACCAGCTTAGAGGAGGTCGCCTATGTGCCCTTGCAAGAGATGCTGGAAATCGAGAGCTTTGACGAGGACACGGTGCATGAGCTGCGCACCCGCGCCAAAGACGCGCTGCTGACCATGGAAATTGCGCGCGAAGAGAGCTCCGCCAATGTGTCGCAAGACCTGCGTGACTTGGAAGGCTTGAGCGCCGAGCACATCGGGATGTTGGCCGAACACGGGATCAAGACCCTGGACGACCTGGCCGATCTGGCTACTGACGAACTTACAGAAATCACCGGCCAGTCTATTGACGAAGCCACTGCCCTGATCATGAAGGCGCGCGAACATTGGTTTACCGATGACGCCGCCGCTCAAGAGCCACGGCCATGAAAGGTTACCCGCTAAATGTCCAGTACGACTGTCGCCGAGTTTGCCAGTGAACTCAAGAAATCTACCGAAACCTTGTTAGAACAACTAACGTCCGCTGGGGTTGCCAAAACCGCTGCAAGCGATGTTTTGACCGACGCCGATAAGCATAAATTGCTAAACCATTTGCAGGCCGCCCACGGCACGGCGGGCGCGGAACGTAAAAAGATTACGCTGGTCAAGAAGCAGACCACGGAAATTAAACAAGCCGATGCCAGCGGTAAGGCGCGCACCATCCAGGTGGAGGTGCGTAAAAAGCGCACTTTTGTGCGGCGCGAAGACGGCTCGGAAGCGGTGCCAGAGTCTGCCGAGCTATTTGAAGCCCCTGTGCCCGCAGCACCGGTAATTGACCAGGC
>CAMCJY010000019.1 GCA_945875225.1 Comamonas sp. lk
TAACGCCGAATCGGACTGGTGAAATGCGTATAAGCATCAAAGGCAAGGCCGAAATGTCCGCTATTGGCCGGCGTATAAATCGCCTGCTGCATAGAGCGCAACAGCATGGCGTGGATTTGTTGCGCGTCGGGCCGGTCTTTGGTAGCCTGGGCTATGGACTGGAAGTCGCCAGGCTTGGGGGCTTCGCTCAAACTGATGCCCAGCCCTAGTGCCTTGATGTACGCGCGCAGGGCTTCGAGTTTTTCCGGCGTCGGGCCTTCGTGCACGCGAAACAAACCCGCATGTTTGCTTTGCATGATGAAGTCCGCGCTACATACATTGGCCGCGAGCATGGCCTCTTCAATCAAGCGGTGCGCCACATTGCGGGTGCGTGGAACAATTTTCTCAATGCGACCGTTCTCGTCACACAAGATCTGCGTCTCGGTGGTTTCAAAGTCCACAGCACCGCGCTTTTGGCGGGCTTTGAGCAAGGACTCATAAACCCCATGCAAATGCAACAAGTCCGGCACCAGCGCTTTGCGCTTAATGGCTTCGGGCCCACGCGTGTTACCCAGAATCGCCGCCACCTCGGTATAGGTAAAGCGCGCATGGCTCCACATCACCGCCGGATAAAACTGGTACGCCTGCACCGTTCCGTCCTCGGTGACCAGCATGTCACAGACCATGCACAGCCGGTCCACCTCGGGGTTGAGTGAACACAAGCCATTGGAGAGTTTTTCCGGCAGCATGGGGATGACCCGGCGCGGGAAATACACGCTGGTAGCGCGGTCGTAGGCATCAATGTCGATAGCGGCGCCGTTTGCCACATAGTGGCTGACATCGGCAATCGCGACCAATAAACGCCATCCCTGGGCGGCGCTTTTGCCGCGCCCTAGTGAGGCCGGTTCGCAGTACACCGCGTCGTCAAAATCGCGGGCGTCCTCGCCGTCAATCGTCACCAACGGTACATCACTAAGGTCCACACGCCCAGCCAGATCTTGCGCGCGCACGGTGTCAGGCAAGGCTTTGGCCTGGGCCAGGCAGGCCGCGGAAAATTCATGGGGCACGCTGTATTTGCGCACCGCGATTTCAATTTCCATGCCCGGATCATCCACCTCGCCCAGCACTTCGCTGATGCGTCCCACTGGTTGTCCGTACAGAGCCGGTGGCTCCACCAGTTCCACCACCACCACCTGCCCGGCGCGTGCATTGCCGGTCGCGCCGCGTGGGATCAAGATATCCTGGCCATAGCGCTTGTCCTCCGGGGCCACCAACCAGACGCCACTCTCTTGCAAGAGGCGCCCGATGATGGGCTGGGCCGAACGCTCCAAAATCTCGAGCACACGGCCTTCAGGCCGACCCTTGCGGTCGCTGCGCACGATGCGCGCCTTGACGCGGTCCTTGTGCAATACAGCGCGCATTTCATTGGGCGGCAAATAAATGTCCGGGGCCCCGTCATCGCGGGATACAAATCCGTGGCCGTCGCGGTGCCCTTGCACTACGCCTTCCACCTCGTCCAGCAAGCCGCTGGTTTGACTAACAGTTTTGATACAATCACTCTCTTTCCTGAAATGCCCAGGTGGCGGAATTGGTAGACGCACTAGTTTCAGGTACTAGCGAGTAACTTCGTGGGGGTTCGAGTCCCTTCCTGGGCACCACCTCATACTGCACCCCCCCCCTGATTTTCATCCTTGGAATGCATAAGCGAGGCAATGTTGTCACGCTTTGCATACTGGCTAGCAGTGTAGTCCACCCACTTTTCATTTGTCTGTCGCACCAAGCTGCACCTGCGCGGCACCGGTTGAAGGCGCAAACGCGGTCAAAGCAATAGCCCCGAGCACCAGGGCGCCGCCCAGGTACACCGCCTGCGGTGGCACTTCGCCATGCACCATCCACACCCAAAAAGGGTTGAGCACCGCATCGGCCATAGTGATCAAAACCATATGGCTGGTCGCCACACTGCGCGCTCCGTACATATACAAAACCAAGGGAATCGCCAGTTGAACCAGGCCCATCAAGAGCAGGACAGCCAAACTTTGCCAGGGTGGAACGATGACCAAGCCCAGTGCCATGATGGCGGCAAAAGTAACAAAACCACCCAGTAAAAATGCCGGCTCCATGTCAAAAGCACGGTAGCGGCGCAGCGCCACACTTTGGGCCGCAAAACACGCCGCTACTGCCAAACCGGTGAAAGTGCCGGCCAGGCCTTGCACGCGGGCATCGCCCTCCCCCAGCGCAATAGCGCCCACACCTCCGAGCGCCAGCAACATGGCGAGATAAAAAATAGGGGGCGTGCGCTCGCCCAGAAAAAAGCGCGCCATCAGTGCGGCAAACAAACCGGATGTTGCTGTGAGGCAAGATACCGCCGCCACACTGGCCAAGTCCAGCGAGACGATATACAGCGAAGAGCCCAGCGCAAAAAAACCAGCAGAGATGAGTAGGCCAGCGACGGGGCTGCGGCGCAGCAAAGCCACGCTGCCCCGTCCATAGCGCAAGGCAATCCACAAAGCCATGGACAGGCCCAGGCCCAGTCCGCGAAACGCATTGAAAGACCAGGGGTCGATGTCCGGTAACCAGCGCACAAAAACGCCGCTCAAGCTCCAAAAAAGCGTAGCGCCCGCCACCAACAGGACGCCACGCAGGGAGGAGCCGTTATCCATCAACAATCTAGCGCTGGATAAGACGCACTGCGCCAAGGCTGCTACCCATAGAAGCCTCCATGCACAAACTCCCAAGGACGCCCCGCGAAGGCTTGCGCCCGCACTTGCTCATACGCCAGCGCCCTCGCCTGCGCTATCGGCGCCGGCATCGCTGCCAGCGCGTCGCGCGCGCGCAGCCCGGCCACGCGACAGGTTGGCACCAGGTGCTGCGCCACCGGCCCGGCTTTGTTCGCCGCCCCATTGGGCACGCGCGCCGTTGGACACTTCGCCCAAACGCGCATTGATGTCCTCCAGCGTGGGTGCAGGGCCGGGCGTATGCGCTTCTAAGGCATCGCGCATCGCGCGCAAATGTTTAGCCGAGGTACCGCAGCAGCCGCCGATGATGCGGGCTCCCGCATCCAGCGCCATGCGCGCATACAGGGCCATGATCTCGGGCGTGCCGTTGTAGCAAATGGCACCGTCCACATATTGGGGTACGCCGCAATTGCCTTTGGCGACCAGCACCACCTCCGGCCCCATGGCCTGCGCCAGGTTGTGGATGCAGGCCACCACTTCGGAAGCGCCTACGCCACAGTTGGTGCCGCACGCGGCCAAGCGCGGTGACAAGGTTTTTTCGATGGCAGAAAAGTCGCTGGGCGAAATACCCATCATGGTGCGGCCATTGGTGTCAAAGCTGAGCGTACAGACAATCGGCAAACCGGCCACGCCCGCACCGGCAACCGCCGCCTCCACTTCCTCGCGCGAGGACATAGTTTCAATCCACAGCACATCAGCACCACCGGCTTTGAGCGCCAGCGCCTGCTCCGCAAACGCGGCCTTGGCCTCGTCAAAACTCAATGGGCCGATGGGCTCCATGATTTCGCCGGTAGGGCCCATGCTGCCGGCTACCGCAACCGTACGGCCGCTGGCATCGGCGACTTGTCGGGCAATCTGCGCGGCCAGGGTGTTGAGCTCGGCCATACGGCTTTGGGCGTTGTGCAATTTCAGGCGATAGACGGTGCCGCCAAAGCTATTGGTAAGCAATATATCGGCACCGGCATCGACAAAACCTTGGTGCAGTGCGGCGATGCGATCTGGGTGCTCGGTGTTCCACAACTCGGGCGCGTCGCCCGACATCAGGCCCACATCAAATAAATTGCTGCCCGTGGCGCCATCGGCCAGCAACCAGGGCCGGGTGGCCAGCAAATGGGTAAAACGGTTGTCCGTGGCGGACATTGGGCTCTCAGTCATTCCAGGCATGGCGCGCTCCACAAAGTACATAGGGGTACCACGCAAACGACAGGGGAGATATCAAGAGCTCACCGCACTGGCTGCGTGGGTGAGCGCCGTTAACAGCAAGCGGCGAAGCACCGCTTCTTCCGAGCCTCGTTCATGGTGATGAACTGCAACGCTCCTCGGAAGCGGAAATTTTAACCGCGCCACCATTGGCACCCGCAGGCAAGTTCAGCGTTGCTGCGTTTCCCAATTCGGATGCACAAAAAATGGCGCAGACGCGGGCACAAGCGGCGTGTGACCGCGAATCAAATCCGCGATTTTTTCGGCCAGCATGATGGTAGGGGCGTTCAGATTGCCGCTGACAATCAAAGGCATCAAGGAGGCATCGACCACGCGCAATCCACTCAGGCCGTGCACCCGTCCCTGCGGGTCGGTGACCGCCATGGCATCCGTGCCCATGCGGCAGGAGCCTGAGGGGTGGTAGGCGGTCTCGGCGTTGTTGCGGATGTGCTCGTCAATTTCGTCGTCGCTTTGCACCTGCGCGCCGGGAGAAATCTCTTCGCCCCGGAAATCTTCCATGGCAGCCTGGGCAAATATTTCGCGGGTGAGGCGCACTCCGGCGCGCATTTCTTTGCGGTCCTGCTCGGTGCCCATGTAGTTAAACAAAATGCACGGCGGCTGCAAGGGGTCGGCACTAGCGATCCGCACCCAGCCCCGGCTGGTCGGGCGCATCGGGCCGACGTGCGCTTGAAAGCCATGGCCTTGTACCGGCGAGCTACCGTCATAGCGGATGGCCATGGGCACAAAATGGTATTGCAAATCGGGATGCTTCACCCCGGCATCGCTGCGGATAAAGCCGCCGGACTCCATATGGTTGGTGGCGCCCAGGCCGCTGCGCTTGAGCACCCACTCCACGCCGATGCGCAGCTTGGCCAGCGGGCCCATGGCCGAGTACAGAGTAACGGGCTGCGTGCAGCGCACCTGTACATAGGTTTCCATATGGTCTTGCAGGTTTTCGCCCACACCGCGCAGGCCCAACAGCACGGGCACCCCCAGGGGCTCAAGCAAACCCGGATGCCCAATACCCGAGAGTTGTAAAAGCTGGGGTGAGTTGATGGCACCGCCACACAAAATCACTTCGCGCCGGGCGCGCAGTTCCTGCACCTGGCCGTCCTGCAAGGCTTGCACGCCGACCGCACGCAGTGCTTCTGGCGGGCCTTCGAACAGCACTTTGGTGACCAAGGTATCCTTTTGTAAAACCAAATTTTTGCGCTTCAGGGCTGGGCGCAAATAGGCCATGGCGGTGCTCCAGCGTCGGCCTTTGTGCGTGGTCATGTCCATGGGGCCCAGCCCTTCCTGCTGGTAGCCGTTCATGTCTTTGGTTACCGGATAGCCCGCCTGCTTGCCCGCTTCGATAAAGGCGCGGTACAGCGGGTTGCGCATAGCGGCGGTACTGACCTTGAGCGGGCCGCTGTCCCCCCGGTAGTTATCGCCGCCAAGCGCGCGCGCTTCGGCTTTTTTGAAGTAAGGAAGGCAATGCGCATACGACCAGTCCTGCATGCCGCTTTGCAAAGCCCAGCCCTCGTAATCCAAAGCGTGGCCGCGCACATACACCATGCCGTTAATGGACGAGGAACCCCCCAGGGTCTTGCCACGCGGGCAGTGGATGCGCCGCCCATTCATAAAGGGCTCGGGCTCGGACTGGTACTGCCAGCTGTAGCGCGGATTGGCCATGGGGTAGGCCAGCGCGGAGGGCATATGGATAAAGATGCTGTGGTCATTGCCACCGGCTTCGATCAGCAGAACCCGCACTTGGGCATCCTCGCTCAGGCGGTTGGCCAGCACGCAGCCCGCCGAACCGGCACCCACAATGATGTAATCAAATTCGGGCAAAGCCATGTGTTTTCTTTCTTAGCCCAAGAGCTAGCAGCAACGCAAGGGCCACCCTAGGCGGATGCTAGCGCGCATGGCCTCATGCCCTGCGCGCACCGCGACGGCTGCGGGCATTTTGCTCTGTCACCACCGCCAGGCGCTCGGGTAGGGTCACCACATCCTGCAAGCGTTCAAACGGATCGGATAAGTGCGGAATAGCCATGGCTTCGACAAAAAACTCCTGGAAGCGGGGCTCTACGGCGGTTTCGATTTTTTCCACCCGGCGCACCAGGTCTTCAATCACTTTGCGCGAACCCTTGTCCAGCAAGGCAATGCGCGCGCCGGTACCAGCTGCATTGCCCGCCGAGCTCACCTGCGAGAGCACGCAGTCGGGAATCATGCCCAGCACCATGGCGTATTTCACGTCGATATGGCTGCCAAAGGCACCGGCCAAACGAATGCGGTCTACTTTGTCCACACCCATGCGCTCCATCAAGAGGCGCACACCGGCATACAAAGCAGCTTTACCCAGTTGAATCGCGCGCACATCGTTTTGCACGATGCGCAAGGCCGGCTTTTCCGCAGTCGCTGGCGCCAGTTCGTAGCAAAAGGTGCGGCCATCGGCCTGCACCCGGGGCGTGCGCGCGGTCAGATTGCCGTCGATGGTGCCTTCGTGGCGGATGATGCCTGCCAAATACATCTCGGCCAGCGCTTCGATGATGCCCGAGCCACATACGCCGGTGACGCCACTGTCGGCCACCGCAGCGGCAAAGCCCGCCTCGTCGGACCACAAGTCGCAGCCAATCACTTTGTAGCGCGGTTCTAGCGTGGCCGGGTCAATGCGCACGCGCTCTATGGCGCCCGGCGCGGCGCGCTGGCCGCAGCTAATTTGCGCGCCTTCAAAGGCCGGCCCCGTAGGGCTGGAGCAGGCCAGCATGCGCTGGTTGTTGCCCAGCACAATTTCGGCATTGGTGCCCACATCAACCAGCAAGGTGACCGGTGAATCCAAATCGGGCCGCTCGGCCAGGATCACGCCGGCAGTGTCGGCACCCACATGGCCGGCGATGCAAGGCAGCACATAGATGCGGGCATTGCGGTGCACCGCAAAATCGATTTCCGAGGCCCACAAGGTAATGGAGCGGTCGGTTGCCAAAGCGAAGGGCGCACCTCCCAGCTCTACCGGGTTGATGCCCAGCAGCAGGTGGTGCATGATGGGATTGCCGACAAAAGTGGCTTCCAAAATATCAGTGGGCAAGGCACCAACGCGCTGGGTCACTTCTAACGCCAGGGTGTTCAGTGCCTGGCGCACCGCGGCGGTCATTTCCACTTCGCCACCCGGGTTCATCATCACGTAGGAGACGCGGCTCATCAAATCTTCGCCAAAGCGGATTTGCGGGTTCATAATGCCGGCCGAGGCCACGACTTCACCGGAGGACAGATCGCACAAATGCGCAGCAATCGTGGTCGAGCCCACATCCACCGCCAAGCCATAGGCTTTTTCATGCAAAGCCGGCCAGACCGCCATGATTTGCTTGCCGGCATGCACCGCTACGGTGACTTTCCAGCCGCCGCTGCGCAAAGCGGTTTGCAGTTGCTGGACCACGATGATGTCGCAGGCCAAATCGGTCAGGTCCCACTCGAATTCCAGGGCGTCTTCCAGTCGCCGCAAGTCACCCGAGGGGTCGTGCATATCGGGCTCTTGCACTTCGACAAAATACAGGCGTATGAGGGGATCCAAGTGGATGTCATGCGCCTCGGCTTCTTTGCGCACCACTTGCTTGTGCACCTGGCTGCTCGAGGGCACGTCAATGACTACGTCACCCTGCACTTGCGCGCAGCAGGACAAACGGCGGCCAGTGGCCAGCGGCTGCGTGGCGCAAAAGTCCTGCTCCACCTGGGACACCGACGACAAATGGTCGGCGCTGGAGACCAGGCCGTGCTTGGCAAACTCGCCTTCTGAAACCAGCACCTGACAGCGGCCGCAGATACCACGTCCGCCGCAAACCGAATCAATATCAACGCCCAGCGAACGCCCTGCTTGCAAAAGTGAAGAACCCAGGGGGAAACGGCCGCGCCGCCCGGAAGGCGTGAAAACGACCAATGCGTCAGCAACTTCCATGGGTGCTTAGCTCTCGCGGCGGCGCCGGGTGCCGGTTTCACGGCGACCCCGGCCCATTTCGCCATCGGCACCCATCACAGGTACTTCGCGGAACTTGCGTATCCAACGAAAGCAGTCCGGGTCATGGCCCATCATCACGTCGGCGGCCATGATGGCGCGCACCACTTCAGCGTGCAGCGGATTGGTAATGGCCGAGGTCATGCCCGAGGCCATCGCCATGGTCAGGAAGCCAGCATTGATGCCATTGCGTTCAGGCAATCCAAAGCTGACGTTGGACGCGCCGCAGGTGGTGTTGACTTTGAGTTCGGTGCGCAGGCGGTGCACCAGGCGCATGACCTGCACGCCGGCCTGGTTGATGGCGCCAATCGGCATGACCAGCGGGTCCACCACTACGTCGCAAGCAGGAATACCGTAATCGGCTGCGCGCTCAACAATTTTCTTGGCCACCGCAAAACGCACATCCGGATCTTGTGAAATACCGGTTTCGTCGTTGGAAATAGCCACCACCGCAGCGCCGTATTTTTTCACCAGCGGCAGCACGGTTTCCAGGCGGTCTTCCTCGCCGGTGACCGAATTGACCAGCGCCTTGCCTTGGTACACCGCCAGGCCTGCTTCCAGCGCAGCGACGATGGACGAATCAATGGAGATGGGCACATCGGTCACACCTTGCACCAGTTGTATGGCTTTGGCCAGCATGCCTGGCTCGTCAGCCAGCGGAATACCGGCGTTCACATCCAGCATATGGGCGCCGGCCTCGACCTGTGCCAGCGCGTCGGCGATAACACGGCTGTAGTCGCCGGCCATCATTTCAGCGGCCATGATTTTTCGGCCGGTGGGGTTTATACGCTCGCCGATGATGACAAAAGGGCGCTCAAAGCCGATGACGACCTCGCGGGTCGCAGAACTGATGATGGTATCGGTCACGTTACATCCTGTGGATTAAAAATATACGTTAGAAAAATGGGAGGGCTCAAACGGCCGCAAGCACGGGCGGCGGAATATGCGGCGCTTCCGCCGCAGCGCCGTCGCGCCCGGGGTACCAGGGCACGCGGCCTTGCAGCACGCCGGAGTTGGTCACGATCTCGGGCACCGAGTCTTCCTGCCGGTAAGCCATGATGTGCACGCCGGCCACGCCTTTGATTTCTTTGACTTCCTGAATGATTTCAGTACAAATTTTACGCCCTTCGGCAGCCGGTTTTTCCGCCCCAGCCATGCGCTTGATGATGGCATCGGGGATGTGCACGCCTGGCACATTGCTGCGCATCCACTCGGCCACTTTAGCCGAACGCATGGGGCCCACGCCCACCAAAATAAAGACTTTGTCCAAGAGGCCAAGATCTTCCACTTCTTTCATGTAGCTGCGCAGGCGCGGCACGTCATAGCAATACTGGGTTTGGATAAATTGGGCACCAGCGGCCACTTTTTTCGCCAGGCGCTGGGCGCGCCAGTCAAAAGGCTGACCAAAAGGGTTGGCCGCGGCACCAAAAAACACGCGCGGCGCAAAAGTGACCTTGCGCCCGCTTTGGAAGCGGTAGGCATCGCGCATATCGCGGCCAATTTCCAAAAGCGACATGCAATCCAGATCAAAAACCGGCTTGGCCTGCGGATGGTCACCGGTTTGTACGCCATCACCGCTCAGGCACAGCATATTGCACACGCCCATAGCCGCACCGCCCAGGATGTCGCCTTGGATGGCAATCCGATTTTTGTCGCGGCAGGAAATCTGCATTACCGGAGCGTAGCCCACGCGGGTGAGCAAAGCACACACCGCCAGGCTGGACATATGGCAATTGGCGCCACTGCCGTCGGTGGCGTTGATGGCATCGACATAGCCGTCAAACACTTTGGCGCGGCGATAGACCTCGCCGGGGTCCGCCGAGTCAGGCGGCTCCAGTTCCGCAGTAATGGCAAAGCCACCACCGCGCAGCACGCGCTCCAAGCGCCCAGGCGACGTGTGTCCAGGCAATATGGGTAAGGGGTAGCCGGGCACCGGCTCGTCGTCAAACCTCATGCTTTAGCCTCCTGTTTTGGACCTTCACCCTTTTCGCGCGCTACGCGCAGCCAGGACGAACTGCCCTTGAGGCGGCCATCGACGGCGAACTGCACCACTTTGATGGCCTCGCGGCCCGCTTGCATGCGCTGGCTGCCTTCAAAAGCCTCGACCCAGACACAGCGCATTTCGGGCTTTACTTCGCAGTGCCCATTGGCGCGCACGCCGCCGCAAGGGCCGTTGCGTATGGTTTTGGGGCAATTCATGGAGCAGGACATGCCAGTGCTCGACAAAGCGCACTGACCGCACATCTGGCAGTCAAACAACAAACCTTTGACCGCTTTTTCCACCACCGCCACCGGCGTTTCCAGGCGCTGGTAGCCGATGGCTTTCCACAAGGGATGCAAAGCCACTACAGCGCGCTCAAAGCCCTGGTAAAAAATTTCTAAGCCACGTGCATGGCGCACTGACCAACGACGCAGCGCGTACATCAGTGCTCCCCCTCGGGCAGCGGAACGTCCGCCTCTTCGGTGGAAATCACCGTCGGCGTCGGCAGGGTGTCATCGACGCCATGGGCGCGGATGATACGCAGCAAATCCTCGTCCGAATAGCGCGCCTCGATGCGGGCCGCCTCGGCATTGGCCTGTTCCTGAACGTCGTCGCCGCACTCAAGCGGCTCGCTGCGTTTCCAGTCGGCCAGGTAGTCGCCAGCGCTGGACTTGCCGGCCCGCATGGCCGCCCGATCCACCGCTTCCTGAAAGCGATGCGAGAGTTGCACCTTGCCGGTTTCGCGTCCGCGCTTGACTACTACCTGCGCCGGTAGGTCACGCCATGAAATCACAATTAGTTTTGCCATTGGATGACTTTCTCGCTTACTGTTTTCAATTCGGTTGCCATCTCACCATAGCCGGTGAAACGGTATGCAAATGACAAGCCCAGGCGCTTCGCGGCGGCCTGGCCCAGCGCCATACCCTCAGGACTTTCTTTCTGACACAGATACATCAAAGTGGTGTAGTTACCAAAATACACGGGCAGCAACTGCGGATGCTTATCGATACCCAAACCGTGCATGATCAATCGCTCAAAATGCCGCAGCAAAAAATCCGTCAAATAAAAGGTCCCCAACTCGGCCTCGGCCATCTGGGCAAAGGCCGCAGACCCGGCATAAAACTCATAACAATGCGCGCCGGGCAAACGCTGCACGCCTTCCTCCTTCAATACCGCGTCAAGTAAACCACCGGTTCCGCAATCGGCATAGGCCACAAAAATATGTGGGTACTGCGCCTTGAACCTCTGGATTTTTTCGCGCACCAGACCAGGAATTTTTTCTGGCCGGTTATGCAGTTCGGCGGGCAGGCAGGTCACGTCCATATGCCACCAGGCATTGGCTTGGCGTAGCGCGATGATCTCGCGGGCCAGCGCGCCGCAGGCAATCACCAAAGTGTTTGCAGCAGCGGCCATGCCGACATCGATTGTTAGGCGCGGGCCGCAGCGCGACGCGCAGCAATCAGCGTCTTGGCAGTCTCCACAGCCACACCGGCATCACGGCAATAGGCGTCTGCCCCCACCGCTTTACCAAACTCTTCGTTTAACGGCGCGCCGCCGACCAGCACAATGTAGTCATCGCGCAGACCTTTTTCCTTGAGCGTATCGATCACCACTTTCATATAGGGCATGGTGGTCGTGAGCAAAGCGGACATACCCAGAATATCGGGCTTGTGCTCTTCTAGCGCCGCAATGTATTTTTCGACGGCGTTGTTAATGCCCAGGTCAATGACTTCAAAGCCGGCACCTTCCATCATCATTCCGACCAGGTTCTTACCGATGTCATGAATGTCGCCCTTGACCGTGCCGATCACCATCTTGCCGATCGGCTCGACGCCGGTTTCAGCCAGCAGCGGCCGCAAAATTTCCATGCCGCCCTTCATTGCGTTGGCCGCCAGCAGCACTTCGGGAACAAACAAAATACCATCGCGGAAATCTACGCCGACGATGCGCATGCCCTCGACCAAAGCATCATCGAGCACGCGACTGGCCGACCAACCACGACCGAGCAAAATATTGGTGGCTTCAATCACCTCTGCGCGCAGTCCGTTGTAGAGGTCGTCATGGACTTGTTCGGTCAACTCCTCGTCGTTAAGCGAATTCAAATCCAGATCGTCAAATTCTTCAGCCACAAAAAGACTCCTTTGTTTGTGTACGGGATTTGCCCGGGGCATGGCACGCACTAGCGAACAGAATGTACGAGCCGCGCTACGCAAAGCCTGATAGTTTAGCGACCCGTGATTGTCGCCATACGACAGGGTCACAATGCCTGTGCAATGCAAGCAATTGCAGCCCTCCGGCGCCTCAGTGCACCGGGCTTGTCGCCTTGTCTGACGTAAGCAGTGCCAGGCGGCTGTTGCGTCTCTCGGCGCTGGGGGTGTGGCCGAACAAGTCGCGGTAGCACTTAGAAAAATGCGGCGGCGACTGGAATCCACAAGCCAGCGCAATCTCCATGACCGACATCGAGGTCTGTAAGAGCAGGCTGCGTGCCCGGCGCAAACGCATGTCCAGGTAGTATTTGGTCGGCACTTCACCCACGTAACGCTTGAACAAGCGCTCGATCTGGCGGCGCGAGACACCCACGAGCGAGGCAATTTCGTCCAGGGACAAGGGCTCTTCTAAATTGGCCTCCATCAGGGCGGCCGCTTCAATCAGGTTTTCGTGAAAGAGGCCGACGCGGGCCATTAAGGGCACGTGCTGGCGATCCTGGTCGTTGCGGATACGGTCCAAAATGAACTGGTCCGAAATCATGGGTGCGATTTCACGGCCCAGGTGGGACTGAATAATATGCAGCATCAAGTCCAGGGGCGCGATACCGCCGGTGCAGGTATAGCGGTCACGGTCTATGGCAAATAACTGACGCGAAAAAACAACTTTCGGGAAGCGCTCTTCCAAGGCGGTCATGTTCTCCCAATGCACCACCGCTTTGTAGCCATCGAGCAATCCGGCCTTGGCTAGCACATAGCCGCCGGTGCACAGCGCGCCGAGCGCTATTTGGCGCTGCGCAATGCGCCGCAAGGCCGAAGTCACTTCCGACGTGCAGGCCGCCTCGACATCCACACCACCGCAAACAAACACGATGTGCGCGCTGCCCATATCAGCCAGCGCCACCGTGGGCGCCAGCGCCAGACCGTTACTAGCCGCCACCGGGTGTCCGCCAAGACTGGCCAGCGTCCATTGGTACACCTCTTGACCGGCTACGCGGTTGGCCATGCGCAAGGCCTCAACCGCGCTGGACAGGGCAATGAGCGAGTAATTCGGCAGGGTCAGAAAAACAAAGCGGTACGGCCGCGCAGCGGCTAATGGCGAAGCGGCCTGCCGGTTCATGACCGCACCCGCACCGAGGCACTGCGGCCTAGCTTGCGGCTGCTCACCTTGCAAATGAAATCCAACACCGGCAATCCCCAATCGGAATGTATGAAGTCGTATTTTGTCCCATTTGCGACCTGTGCTGCCGATTTTCCTTATTCGAAAACGACCAAAGCCGTCGCAAAGCAAGAAAAAAGCCCCGAAACATCGCTGTTTCGAGGCTTTCTATTTGGTGCGGCTGGCAGGAATTGAACCCACGACCCCTTGGTTCGTAGCCAAGTACTCTATCCAACTGAGCTACAGCCGCAAACCACCAATTCTAGCATAGGCCCCCTGTTTCCTATCGATGCGCATGCCTTGCGCAAGAAGATCCGACACTGCTGCACACTCCATGGAAGCGCGCTGCGACGCCAATGCAAGCGTAATCAAAATCTGGGCTTGTTTGCCAAACTAGAATGAATCCGTCATCACCAACACAACGGAAGGAACCTACTATGAGCCTGCAATCCATCACCGAAGCCATGCGTCAAAAAATGGGCGAGGACAGCGGTTTAGGCGCCAGTTTGAAATTCGACTGCGGCACAGACGGCATCATCGTGATTGACGGCAGTGTAGTGCCCAACACTATTTCCAATGAAGATCGTGAAACCGACTGCACCATCGGCATCAGCGTCGAAAACCTGCAAGCCATGCTCGACGGCGAACTTAATGGCGTCAGCGCTTTTATGAGCGGAAAAATTAAGGTCGAAGGCGATATGAGTGTCGCGATGAAACTGCAAAGCGTGGTCTAAGCCCGCCAGACCGCGCGAACGCGGTCTGCGCGACAGTCCTTTAAAGGCACGGCGAAGAGCCCCTTAGCCGTGCCGCGTACTGCTCAGAACTATTTGGTGGGCCCACCAGGACTTGAACCTGGGACCAAAGGATTCCGGTTTGTGTTGCTTTCGCAACTCCCTGGACTTTGCCTTCACCGTATGCATTGCTGCACTTAGGCGGGTGCCGTCAAGTCTCTACACCTTCAAAGTGATTGCTCACCAAGCTTGGCTCGGCGTTGGCCTATGCATTGCTGCACGTAGCGTTCGCCGACTTTGACACCATCCCTTACGCAGTTTCCAGACGTAAGGCACATTTGAAAAATATGAGTCCTCTGCTCTAACCAACTGAGCTATAGGCCCGAGCCGCCATTCTAACGGGCAGGCAAGAGCGCAGCCTTTGGAAGCACAGCCCATAAAGGCTAGCTGAGCAAAAGATTAAAAAATTTAACAAAGTAGTAATTAAACATCTTTTTTAACAATAAAAACAAATAAAACTATTTATTCGACGTATTTGTGATAACATTTTTACATACCGCAAACAGCAACCCGCTGTGCTAAAGCGGCCCAGCCCTAAGGGGCGACTTCGTTGACGTACCCAAGCGGTACGAGAAAAAATGGATCTGCCGGGGCCTTACTGCACGCGCCCCGGCAGCATCTTGCGAAGCCAAAGCGCTCAAT
>CAMCJY010000020.1 GCA_945875225.1 Comamonas sp. lk
AATTTCAAGACGGTGAAAACCTCGATCAAACGTCTCAAGGAAATGAAGATTGAACAGGAAGCCGGTCTTGATGCGATGAGCAAAAAAGAACAGCTGATGTTTGCCCGTGAATTGGCCAAACTGGAAAAAGACATTGGCGGCATTCAAGACATGGCGACTTTGCCCGACGCTATTTTTGTGATTGACGTGGGCTACCACAAGATTGCGATTGCAGAATCGCGCAAACTGGGCATTCCTCTCATTGGCGTGGTGGACTCCAATCACTCGCCCGAAGGCATTGATTACGTGATTCCAGGTAACGACGATTCCTCCAAGGCCGTCACCTTGTACGCCCGCGGCATTGCTGATGCAGTGCTCGAAGGCCGCGCCAATGCGGTCGATGACCTGGTCAAGGCCGTGGTGGCCGAGAGTGAAGATGAGTTTGTAGAGGTTGAAGAGGCTGCTTAAGCGCGCCCACAACCCTTAAAAGGGGGCTTGCTAGCCCCTTTTTTTTAGCAAAGAAACCGATTAATTTGTTTACGGAGTAAAGAAATGGTAGCAATTACTGCAAGCATGGTCGCCGAACTGCGCGGCAAAACCGATGCACCCATGATGGAATGCAAAAAAGCCCTGACCGAGGCCGACGGCGACATGGTCAAGGCCGAGGAATTATTACGCGTTAAATTGGGTAGCAAAGCCGGTAAAGCGGCAGCCCGCGTCACTGCAGAGGGCGTGGTTGCGATCGCCAGCGATGCGGCTGGCAGCGCGATGATTGAGGTCAATTGCGAAACTGATTTCGTGACTAAGAATGACAGCTTTCTGGCGCTGGCCCATGGAGCGGCCCAGTTGGTGGCCCAGCACAATCCGGCAGACCTAGTCGCGTTGGCGGGCTTACCCTTTAGCCTGGCTGGCTTTGGTCCGACCTTGGAAGACGTGCGTAAAGGCCTGATCGGAAAAATCGGCGAAAACATGACGTTCCGCCGCTTCCAGCGCTTTGCCTCCGTTGCCCAAGTGGCTTCCTATTTGCACGGCACGCGTATCGGTGTGGTGGTGCAATTCGATGGCGATGCAGTAGCCGCCAAGGACGTGGCAATGCACGTGGCCGCTATGAAGCCAGTGTCTTTGTCCAGTGCCGACGTGCCCGCTGAACTGGTGGAGCGCGAACGCTCTGTCGCGGCAGCTAAAGCCGCCGAAGATGCAGCCGTGGCAACAGCGGCAGGCAAGCCTGTGCAGTCGGCCGAAATTGTGATTAAACGCATTGAGGGCGGTGTGCAGAAATACCTCAAAGAGGTGTCGCTGCTGAACCAGACCTTTGTGAAAAACGACAAGCAGACGGTGGAGCAAATGCTCAAAGGCTGCGCTACGACGGTCCATGGCTTTACCCTGTATGTGGTGGGCGAGGGCATCGAAAAGCGGGTCGACGATTTCGCCGCCGAAGTGGCCGCGCAGGTTGCCGCTGCCAAACAAGGCGCCTAAACTCCTCCAAGCCGCCATGCCCGCGTTGGACATTAATGCAATGGACGCATGGCGGCGTCAAAATACTTACTAACCTGCCGCACCCGGATGCTGATATGACCCAGATAAAGCCCGCCTACAGTCGAATTTTGTTGAAACTGTCCGGCGAGGCCTTGATGGGCGATGACCAGTTTGGCATTAACCGCGACACCATTGTGCGTATGGTGGACGAGATTGCTGAGGTCACCCGTCTGGGGGTTCAGCTTGCGGTGGTGATTGGCGGGGGTAATATTTTCCGTGGCGTGGCCGGTGGCTCCGTCGGTATGGACCGCGCAACTGCCGACTACATGGGCATGCTGGCGACCGTCATGAATGCCTTGGCGCTTGGCGACACCATGAACAAGGCTGGCTTGACTGCTCGGGTTATGTCGGCCATCGGTATTGAGCAAGTGGTAGAGCCCTACGTACGGCCTAAAGCGCTGCAATACCTGGAAGAAGGCAAGGTGGTTATTTTTGCCGCCGGTACCGGCAACCCGTTTTTTACCACCGATACCGCCGCCGCCTTGCGGGGTGCGGAAATTGGGGCGCAAATTGTGCTCAAGGCCACCAAGGTGGACGGTGTGTATGACGCAGACCCGAAAAAAGTGCCTACCGCCAAGCGCTATGCCAGCCTGACTTTCGATAGCGCGATGCAACAAAATCTGGGCATCATGGATGCGGCAGCTTTTGCCCTGTGCCGTGATCAGAAATTACCGATCAAGGTTTTCTCAATTTTCAAGCACGGCGCGCTTAAGCGTGTGGTGATGGGTGAGGACGAAGGCACGCTGGTGCATGTTTGAATTTTTGGAGTGACGAGTATGACGATCGCAGACATCCGGGGCCACATGGAAGGCAAGATGGACCAGTCCATCGCTAATTTCAAAAATACCTTGACCAAAGTGCGCACCGGGCGTGCCAACCCGGCATTGCTGGACACGGTGCAGGTGGAGTACTACGGCTCCATGGTGCCCCTGAGCCAGGTGGCCAACCTGAATTTGATCGATGCCCGCACGATTGGTATTCAGCCCTGGGAAAAGGGTATGGGCGCCAAGATTGAAAAAGCGATTCGCGAGAGTGATCTGGGTTTGAACCCGGCTTCCATGGGCGACTTGATCCGCGTACCCATGCCGATGATGACCGAGGAGCGCCGCAAGGAATTGACCAAGGTTGTCAGGAACGAAGGCGAAAACGCAAAAATTGCCATCCGCAATTTGCGCCGCGAAGCCAATGACGCAGTCAAAAAATTGGAAAAAGACAAAGAGGTTTCTGAAGACGACCAAAAGCGTTCCGAGGCGGATATCCAAAAATTGACCGACCGCTACATTGCCGACGTCGACAAGTTGGTTGCCGCTAAAGAGCAAGAGATCATGGCCGTATAAGCGCCCTGATGATGGCCACCAACGCGCTGACCGGCCCATACGCCAAAGCGCAAGCCCTGTGCGCCGCATTGATGGGCGCTTCTTGCCACCTCGCAAGCCCATGCTAAAGCAGCGCATCATTACCGCCGTGCTGCTTTTGTCGGTTTTGATCCCCGCTGTTTGGGCCGATGATCCCTTGGCCTTTGTGTTGTTGACCGCTTTGATGATGGGCGCGGCCGGCTGGGAATGGGCGCGCTTATGTGCCTGGTCTAGCGGGCCCGCGCGCGCCAGTGGTCTGGGCTTTGCCTTACTTTGTTTTATTTTCTGGCGCGAAGGCGGCACTGCCCAGGCTTGGCCCTGGTTGTGGTGGGCTGTCGGTTCGGCCTGGGTCTTGCTGGCTGCACGTCTTTTACAGGGTGGGGTAGATGCATGGCTGCGCGTGCCTGCAACGCTTCGCTGGGGCGCGGGCATGGTGGCCTTGTTTGCCGCCTGGGTGGCCCTGGTGCAAGCGCGTGCTCTGGGCGTTAACTTTTTGTTTTCGGTGTTTGTGCTGGTCTGGGGCGCCGATGTCGCGGCGTATTTTTGCGGCCGCCTGTGGGGTGGTCGCTGGATTACACGCAAACTGGCGGTGGCGATCAGTCCCGGCAAGACCTGGGAAGGCGCTTTAGGTGGCTTGGTACTGGTGATGCTTGTGGCATTTGCCTGGCGCCAAGGGGAGGCTGCTAGCCAATGGGGCGCGTTGAGCCTTTACGGGCGACTCGCCGAGGGCGGCCCTGTTTTTATGGTGGTATCGGTCGCGTTTTTAACGACTATGAGTGTGGCGGGGGATTTGCTGGAATCGCTGTTTAAGCGTGCAGCCGGTGTGAAAGACAGCAGCGGCTTGTTGCCAGGGCATGGCGGCGTGCTCGACCGCATCGACGCCTTGTTGCCCGTGCTGCCGCTGGCTATGTTGTTGTGTGTCCGCTAAGGGGGTATTGCACATGGAGGCAGCTATGCAGACCGTCAGTATTTTGGGCTCTACGGGCTCTATTGGTGTCAACACTTTAGATGTGATTTCGCGCCAACCAGACCGCTACCGGGTTTTTGCCCTCAGCGCCCATAGCCGGGTTGACACCATGACTGCCCAATGCATGCAATTTAAGCCGCGCTATGCGGTGATGGTCAGCGAGCCGCATGCCCGCGAACTCAGGCGCGCACTGGCTGACCTGGGTTTGCCCACCGAAGTGCTGTCGGGCCCCCAAGCGCTGGAATGGGTGGCTGCGCACGATGAGGTCACGACCGTGATGGCCGCTATCGTGGGCGCTGCGGGCTTGGCTTCTTGCATTGCCGCCGCTTTGGCGGGCAAGCGTCTGCTTTTGGCCAACAAAGAGGCCTTGGTGGTGGGCGGAGCATTCTTTATGGACGCCGTCCAGCGCGGTGGGGCCACGCTCTTGCCGATTGATAGCGAGCACTCGGCCATTTTTCAGTCTTTGCCGGAAAACCCGCAGGCCTGGCCTTCGGTGATCGACAAAATTATTTTGACTGCTTCGGGCGGGCCGTTTCGTACGCGTGATCCGGCCACTTTGCGCCATGTCACCCCGCAGGAGGCCTGCGCCCACCCTAATTGGGTGATGGGCCGCAAGATTTCGGTGGATTCGGCCACCATGATGAACAAAGCGCTGGAGGTGATCGAGGCCAAGTTTTTGTTTGGCGTGGCTCCGAAAACGGTGGAGGTGATCATCCATCCGCAAAGCGTGATTCATTCCATGGTGCAATTTGTGGACCATTCGGTCTTAGCCCAACTGGGGACGCCAGATATGCGCGGGCCCATTGCCTATGGTCTGGCGTGGCCGGGCCGCCATGTTTCGGGCGCCGGTGCCATCGACTTTGCCAGCCTTTCGGCGTTGACCTTCGAAAGCTTTTCCCATCCGGACCACCAGCAACGTTTTCCCGGGCTGAAGCTGGCCTGGGAGGCGCTCGACGCGGTACCCGGCACGACGGCGGTTCTCAACGCCGCCAATGAATTGGCCGTTGCGGCCTTCCTAGAGGGAAAAATCCGCTTTGACCAGATTCATGCAGTCAATCTGGAGACCTTGGCGCGTTTTATTCCTGCGGCCCCAGTTTCCCTGCAAGACCTTTTAGCCATCGACCAGGAGGCACGCTCCCAAGCAAGTGGCCAAGTTTCCGCCCTGCGGGTCGCATCCTGAGGCCGTTATGATGGTGCTTGCCGTCATTTGCCGCTGAGGCCTATTTTGGGCTTTGCGCCGCACACTCGCACTTTCTTTCACTATGCACCACCCATTCGCACACCTTTTCCGCACTTTCGCTATGCTTGTCTTTGCCTTGTCCGCCCAAGTGGCCATGGCGCTGACCCCTTTTGTAATCCAAGACATTCGCGTGGAAGGCTTGCAGCGGGTCGAAGCCGGCACCGTATTTGCCTCCCTGCCGGTGCGTGTTGGTGATAGCTACTCTGATGAGATGGCATCGACTTCGATCAAGGCCTTGTACGCTTTGGGCTTGTTTAACGATGTGCGCATCCGCGTGGATGGTGCGGTGTTGATGGTGATCGTTGCCGAGCGGCCGATTGTCGGTTCGGTCACCTTTACCGGCACCAAAGAGTTCGACAAAGAGGTGCTGGTCAAGGCGCTCAAAGACATCGGTCTGGCTGAGGGGCGTCCATTTGACAAGGCCCTGGCAGACAAAGCGGAGCAAGAGCTCAAGCGCCAGTACATCAACCGCAGCATGTATGCCGCCGAAATGGTCACCACGGTGACCCCCGTCGAAGGTAACCGCGTCAATTTGAGCTTTGCCGTCAGCGAAGGCGACACCGCCAAAATCAGGTTGATCAAAATCGTCGGCAACCAGACCTTCTCCGAAAGCACTTTGCTGGGCTTATTTGATTTGGATACGGGGGGCTGGCTGAGCTGGTACACCAAGTCCGATCGCTACGCGCGCCCCAAGCTCAATGCCGACATCGAGTCACTGCGTTCTTATTACATGTCGCGCGGCTACCTGGAGTTCACGGTGGACTCGACCCAGGTCACCATCGCGCCCAACAAACAGGATATCGGCATCACCATCAACATTACCGAAGGTGAGCGTTTCGTAGTGTCCAAAGTCAGTTTGGCCGGTAATTTTCTGGAAAAAGAGGCGCAGTTCCAAGCCTTGGTGGCCATCAGTGCCGGCGAACCCTACAACGTGAACGAAGTGGCACAGACCACCAAAGCCTTTACTGATTTTTATGCCAACTTCGGCTACGCATTTGCGCAAGTGGAGGCGCAAACCACTATTGACCGCAGCACCAACCGGGTGGAGATCACACTCAAGGCGGACCCCTCGCGCCGGGTGTATGTACGGCGCATCAATATCGGAGGCAATGACACGACCCGCGACGAAGTAGTGCGCCGCGAGTTTCGCCAAATGGAGTCGGCTTGGTACGACGGTGAAAAAATCCGCGCTTCGCGCAACCGGGTGGACCGTTTAGGCTACTTCAAGGAGGTGAGTCTGGATACCTTGGAAGTGCCCGGCTTTCCCGACCAGGCCGATTTGCTTGTTACCGTGGTTGAAAAGCCTACGGGCAGCCTGTCCTTGGGGGCTGGTTATTCGAGTGCCGATGGGCTCGGCCTGAATTTTGGTTTCAAGCAGGACAATGCTTTTGGCTCTGGCAGCTCCATCGGTATCGAGGTCAATACCAGCAAGCTCAATACCACCTACGTGTTCAGTACCACCGATCCGTATTTCACCCAAGATGGCGTGTCCCGCAGCTTCGACCTCTACTACCGAACCACGCGACCCTATGCCGACGTCAATAGCTATGCGTTAAAGAACGTTGGCACCAGCCTGCGCTTCGGAGTTCCTTTCTCCGAAACAGACACGGTGTACTTTGGTGCTGGCTATGACCTTACGACGATCGAACCGGGCACATTGCTTCCCCAAGCATTCCAGGATTTCGCGAACACCTTTGGATATACCGCCTCGGCGCTGCCTTTGACCATTGGCTGGGGCCGGGACACGCGGGACAGCGGCGTGGTTCCCAGTAGCGGTCGTTTGCTCAAAGCGAATGCGGAATGGAGCGTGGCGGGGGACTTGACTTATTTACGTGGTACTACGCAGGCGCAAGAATTTTTTGCGCTCAGCAAGCGGGTAACCCTGGCGTTCAATGGGGAACTGTCAGTGGGTGCCCCCACCAATGGCCAGGTCTATCCTTTGTTTAAAAATTATTATTCAGGCGGCATCGGGTCCGTTCGCGGCTTTGAGCCTGGAAGTCTGACTACCGGGGCGCAGCGGGCACTGGGTGCGGTGGCCACGGGCGGAACCAAAAAGTTGACCATGAATGCTGAAATTTTGTCACCACTTCCCGGTGGGGGCACGGACCGAACCTTGCGCATGTACGCATTTTTAGATGCCGGCGGCCTGTATGGCCCCGATGAGGGCATCGCCCTAGGGGATTTACGCTCGTCTGTGGGCGTGGGCATTAGCTGGATATCGCCGGTAGGCCCGCTGCGCCTATCCTATGCCAAACCGATCGCCCAGTTCGATAGCGATAAAATTCAGTATCTTCAATTCACAATTGGAACCACTTTCTGATGAAACTGCTCAATCAAATTTCTGTTTTTGCGCTTTGCGCTAGCGCACTGCTGTCCTCCTCGTTTGCGCAGGAATCGCGCTTGGCTTATGTCAATACCCAACGCATCACGACCGAGTCTGCGATTGCCAAGGCGGCGCAGACTAAACTGGAGCAAGAGTTCTCCAAGCGCGGCAAGGAATTGGCCGATTTGCAGGCAGGCTTAAAAACCTTTGGCGAGAAGTTTGACCGCGACGCGCCGACCTTGACCGAATCGCAGCGTGTCGCCCGCCAAAAAGAAGGCGCTGATCTGAACCGCGATTTGCAACGCAAGCAGCGTGAGTACCAGGAAGACCTCAACGGTCGGCGCAACGAAGAGTTGCAGCAAGTCCTGGAAAAAGCCAATAAAGCGGTACGCAAAGTCGCCGACGACGAAAAATACGATTTAGTCGTGCAGGAAGTCGTGTACAGCAATGGGCGCCATGACATTACGGACAAAGTTCTCAAGCTCCTCAATACTGCGGGCGCCAAGTAAGCTCGAACCCCGACTTGCGTGCCTGACGTCCGCCTGCACGACATCATCGCTGCACTCGGTGGCGAGTTGCATGGCGACGGCAACACGCTGATCGACGCGCTGGCACCCCTGGATTGCGCGGGGCCGGGAGCCCTCAGTTTTGTCAGCCATCCCAAGTTCCGCCAAGCGCTGGCCAGCTCAAAAGCCGCTTGCCTTATCGTCCCGCCCGATTTGAAAGACATGGCCCTAGCGCGTGGGGCCTGTATTGTTTCTGAGGCACCCTATCTCTATTTCGCGCGGCTCACCCAATGGTGGCGCAAGGCCTTGGATGTGCAGCGCGCACAACCTGGTTCGCATGGCGGCATACACCCTAGTGCGGTGGTCGATGCTTTAGCCCAAGTGCATCCCAGTGCCACGGTAGGGCCCTTGTGTGTCATTGAGCGGGGCGCTCGTATAGGCGCCCACACCCGTTTGCGTGCCAGAGTGACGGTAGGCGAAGACTGCACGATAGGCCAACGCTGCCTTTTGCATTCGGGCGTGGTCATCGGCGCAGACGGCTTTGGCTTTGCACCCGATGGCGAGCGCTGGGAAAAAATTGAGCAATTAGGTGCGGTGTCTATCGGCGACGATGTGGAAATTGGCGCAAATACCTGCGTGGACCGCGGTGCCTTGCAAGACACGGTGATCGAAGACGGAGTGAAGCTGGACAACCTGATACAGGTCGGGCACAACGTTCGCATCGGGCGCAATACCGCGATTGCCGGCTGCGCCGGTATCGCCGGCAGTGCCATCATCGGCCCGCAATGCACGATTGGCGGTGGCGCAATTGTCTTGGGGCATTTGGAGATCGCCGCCCATGTGCATATTTCTGCGGGCACGCTGGTCAGCAAGTCGATTAGCAAGCCTGGCCATTACACCGGCATATTCCCGCTCGATGACAATGCCAATTGGGAGCGTAATGCTGCCTCGCTCAAACAACTGCACCGCTTGCGCGAGCGCATTAAACAACTCGAAAGTGACGCCAAAAAATGATGGATATCCACCAGATTCTCAAACAACTGCCGCACCGCTACCCTTTTTTGATGGTGGATCGGGTGTTGGAAATCGACAAAGGCAAATCCATCAAGGCCTTAAAGAATGTCACCATCAACGAACCCTTTTTTGAGGGGCATTTTCCGCACCGTCCGGTGATGCCTGGCGTCCTGATGCTCGAAGCGCTGGCCCAGGCCGCAGCCTTGTTAGCCTTTGACGCGCTGGATGCCTCGCCCAACGACCAATCGGTGTATTACTTTGCCGGCATTGATGCTGCGCGCTTTAAGCGCCCTGTTGAGCCGGGCGATCAGTTGGTGCTGGAGGTGGAATTGCTGCGCATGAAAGCCGGTATTTTCAAGTTCAAAACGCGTGCCAGCGTGGCTGGAGAGACGGCCGTGGAAGCTGAGCTGACCTGCGCCATGCGTAGCATCGCGCCTAAGGATTGATGTGAGCGGCATTCATCCCACCGCCCTGATTGATGCGGGCGCTGAGCTTGATACGGGCGTGAGCGTTGGCCCGTACACGGTGATCGGCCCGCATGTGCGCATTGGCACAGGGACGACCATCGGCGCACATTGCGTCATCGAAGGCTACACTACCATAGGGCGCGATAACCGGGTATTTCAGTTCAACTCGCTAGGCGCCGTCCCCCAGGACAAAAAATACGGCGGCGAGCCCTGTGAACTGGTCATCGGCGAGCGCAACACCATCCGCGAGTTTTGCACCTTCAATATCGGTTCGCCCGGCGATGTGGGCGTGACCCGCGTGGGCGACGACAACTGGATCATGGCCTATGTGCACCTGGCGCACGACTGCCAGGTCGGCAACCACACCATATTTGCCAACAACTCCCAACTGGCCGGCCACGTGCAGGTGGGCGATTGGGTGATATTGGGCGGCTTTACGGTGGTGCACCAGTTTGTCCGTATCGGTGCGCACAGCATGACGGCCATGTGTTCGCTGCTGTTTGCCGATTTACCGCCGTTCGTCATGTGCCAAGGTCAACCGGCGGCTGCGCGCTCCATGAATTACGAAGGCTTGCGCAGGCGCGGTTTCTCGCCCGAGCGCATTGCAGGTGTCAAAGCCATGCACAAAGCCTTGTACCGCCAGGATCTGAGCCTGGAGGCGGCGCAGGCGCACATTGCAGCCATCAGCCAGACGCAAGCGCAATGCGAGCCCGACGTGCGCATGATGAACGACTTCCTGCAACAGACCAGTGCCCAACGCGGCATCGTTCGCTGAACGTGAGCCGCCCAAGCGCCGCGCTGAGCTCTCTGGCCATGGTGGCCGGCGAAGCCTCTGGCGACCTGCTGGCCGCCTTGCTATTGCAGGCGGTGCATCAGCGCTGGGCCGGTGTGCCTGCATTTGGCATCGGCGGCCCGCGTATGGCCGAGCAAGGCTTTGAGGCCTGGTGGCCGCACCACAAACTGGCGGTGCACGGACTGGGTTGGGATGTTCTCTTGCGCTACCGAGAGATTGTCGGCATCCGCAAACAGTTATTTGCGCGCTTAGTCGAAAACCCCCCGTCGCTTTTCATCGGCGTGGACGCGCCCGATTTCAACCTTGACTTGGAAGCGCAATTGCGCGCGCGCGGCGTAAAAACCGTGCACTTTGTCTGCCCCTCGGTTTGGGCCTGGCGCGCCGAACGCTTGCTCACGATGCGGCGCAGTGTGGACCATGTGTTGTGCCTGTTTCCCTTTGAGCCGGCCTTGCTGGCGCAGCATGGTATCGCCGCCACCTATGTGGGCCACCCGCTGGCACAAGTGATCCCGATGCAAGTGGACAGGGCGGCCGCGCGCCAGCAGCTGGGCCTACAGCCACAGGACGACGTGCTAGCCTTGCTGCCGGGCAGCCGCCGCTCCGAAATCCGCTACCTCGCCACGGTTTTTTTCCAGGCGGCGGCACGCATTGCCAAAGCCAGGCCGCATGTCAAATTCCTGTTGCCTGCAGTGCCCGGCCTCGAGGCTGTGATTAGCCAGATCGCCCGTGACAGCGCCATGGCCGAGCGGGTGCAGATCGTGTCTGGCCAATCGCACACGGTGTTAGCGGCCTGCGATGCCACCTTGATCGCCAGCGGCACCGCCACTTTGGAGGCCGCTTTGTTCAAGCGCCCCATGGTGATTGCCTACCGCATGGGCGCCATGAGCTGGCATTGGATGCGGCGCAAGCGTCTGCAGCCCTGGGTGGGCTTGCCCAATATTTTGAGCGGAGAGTTTGTCGTCCCTGAGTTTTTGCAAGACCAGGCGACGCCTCAGGCGCTGGCTGACGCAGCCTTGCATTGGCTCGATTGCAAAGCCGCGGACCCGTCCGTATTGCGAGGGCTGGAAACTCGCTTTGATGCCTTGCACGAGCGCCTTCGGCGCGACACCGGTACGCTGGCGGCCCAAGCCATAGACAATATGCTCCATGCCTAAGCCCATCGGCCCCGTTCAAACCGCCCTCCAATGGCGGGCCGGCGGCTTGGTGGCCGGCGTGGACGAAGCCGGTCGGGGGCCTTTGGCCGGACCGGTTATGGCCGCTGCCGTGATCCTCGATGAGCAGCGCCCCATTGCTTACTTGGCCGACTCTAAAACACTCACGCCCAAGCGGCGCGATTTTTTGTTTGATGAAATACGCGCCAAGGCATTGTGCTTTTCGGTGGCGCAGGCCTCAGTGGAAGAAATCGACCAGCTCAACATCCTGCAAGCCACCTTGCTGGCCATGCGCCGCGCGGTGCAGGGCTTGCGCCTGCCGCCCAAGCTGGTGTTGGTCGATGGCAACCGGCTGCCGGTTTTGGACATCCGCGCCGAAGCCGTAGTCAAAGGCGATAGCAAAGTGGCGGCGATATCGGCGGCCTCGATTCTGGCCAAGGTCAGCCGCGATCGCTGGTGCGCCCAGTACCACCAGGAATTTCCGCAATACGGTTTCGACGCACACAAAGGCTATCCCACGGCGGCGCATCTGGCGGCGTTGCGCGCCCACGGCCCCTGTCCAGAGCACCGCAAATCCTTTGGCCCAGTGGCCGCCTTGTTGGTGTGACTACGCCACAATTCATCAGCTCGCGCGATAACCCTCAGTTACGCGCCTTGCGCAAACTCGCGGGCGACAACACCGGCTACCGTAAATCCAGGCAAGTCTGGGTAGAGGGCGAACATTTGTGCAGCGCCGCTTTGTTGCGCAAGGTGCGGCCCGCCATGACCGTCATTGCCCAAAGCCTGTGGGCCGATGGCCAGTCGCCCTGGTCCGGCCTTGCGCCCGCCACCTTGGTTTTGTCCGATGCCTTATTCAAGACGGTCAGCCCACTCGAATCGCCTGGCGCCGTGGGCTTTGTACTGGACTTAGCTGCTCCGAGCGCGCTGGACGTGGGGGCGCCCACCGTGGTGCTGGACCGGGTGCAGGACGCCGGTAACGTCGGATCTATTTTGCGCAGCGCCGCCGCCTTTGGCTTTACCCAGGTGATCGCCCTGCGCGAGACGGCCGCTCTCTGGTCGCCCAAGGTATTGCGAGCGGGTATGGGCGCGCATTTTGGCCTGACCTTGTTGGAAGCCGTGGAGGTGGATGCGCTCAAAAGCTTGCGGGTGCCCCTGCTGGTCACCAGTTCGCATGCGGGCGACCTCCTACAGGCTGCGCGCTTGCCATTTCCCTGCGCCTGGGTGCTGGGCCATGAAGGGCAGGGTGTGTCGCCGGCCCTGCTGGCGCGTGCCGCTCTGCAAGTGCGCATCGGCCAGCCTGGCGGGGAGGAGTCGCTCAACGTCGCTGCCGCCGCAGCCATTTGCCTGCATGCCAGCGCCGCAGGGGTAAGCGCTGACCCAAACCCCGTGTCCCGCCGCCCTTAGGCCATAAAAAAGCCCTCGGTTACAATGGTAGGCTTTTTCGGAACCCAGCGGCTCCCAAGCGCTTCCAAAGCACCATCCCCTACCAATAACAGCTGCCAGAGGTCTTCTCTGGGCGCTTGGGCGCACCCGTAAACGACTCGGAGAAGCCCGTGCTTTTGTCTCTCAAGGGAAATACCCCCCCTGCCATTTTGGCGCTTGCTGATGGCACCGTATACACCGGCCAATCCATAGGCGCAGCCGGTTCCACCCTGGGTGAGGTGGTTTTCAATACCTCCATGACCGGTTACCAGGAAATCCTGACCGACCCCAGCTATTGCCAGCAAATCGTGACGCTGACCTATCCGCATATCGGCAACTACGGCACCAACGAAGAAGACGCGGAATCTGGCCGCGTACACGCTGCCGGATTGGTCATCAAAGACCTGCCCCTGGTCGCTTCCAATTTCCGCAGCACAGCGGACCTGAGCCGCTATTTGCGCGACCATGGCACCGTGGCCATTGCCAATATCGATACCCGCGCGCTGACCCGCCATTTACGCGAACACGGTGCGCAAAACGGCTGTATTTTTGCGCTTGAGGTCGGGCAAGTCGCCGACGAAAAACGGATGGCGCAAGCCGTCCAATCGGCCCGCAGCGCAGCTTCGATGGCAGGTTTAGACCTGGCCAAAGTGGTGAGCGCCAAAGAAGCCTACACCTGGTCGCAGGCCGAGTGGGCTTTGGGCACCGGCTATGCGCAAGCCGAACCACCTCGCTTCCACGTAGTGGCCTACGACTTCGGCGTGAAGCGCAATATCTTGCGCATGCTGGCAGCGCGCGGCTGCAAATTGACGGTAGTGCCTGCGCAAACTTCCGCCCAAGTGGTGCAGGCCTTGCAGCCGGACGGTGTTTTTCTGAGCAACGGTCCCGGCGACCCGCAGCCCTGCGACTACGCGATTGCGGCCTGTGCCGCCTTGATTGAAGCAGGCTTGCCTACTTTTGGCATTTGCCTAGGCCACCAGATCATGGCGCTGGCCTCAGGGGCGACAACTTTTAAGATGAAGTTCGGGCACCACGGCGCCAACCACCCGGTCAAAGAGCTGTCCAGCGGGCGCGTCAGCATCACCAGCCAGAACCATGGCTTTGCCGTGGACCCGCACTCTCTGCCCGCAAATTTGCGAGCCACCCATATCAGCCTGTTTGACAACACCTTACAAGGCCTGGAGCGTACCGACAAACCGGCGTTTTGTTTCCAGGGGCACCCCGAGGCATCCCCTGGACCGCATGACATTGCCTATTTGTTTGGCCGTTTCATCCGGGAGATGGAGGCGCGCGCGTGAGCTTTTACGGCGTCACCGACTTGTGGACTTATGTGGTCGGTGCCGTCGGCATTATTTTGCTGCCCGGTCCAAATTCACTATTTATCTTGTCGGTTGCCACGGTGCGTGGTGTGCGGCCTGCGTACCGGGGCGCGTTTGGGGTATTTTTGGGCGACATCGTATTGCTGGCGCTCGTCGGTCTGGGCGCGGCGGGCCTGATGCGCAACTACCCCGAACTGTTCATGGTCGTGAAATATGCGGGCGCGGTCTACCTGGCCTGGGTCGGCATCCAACTGGTGCGTAGTGCGCTGGCCACTGCGCGGGACCCCGTCGATAAGCCCGTGGGCGAAGCGCAATTGCCGGCCCACCTGGCCCATCCCTTTCGCCGGGCCTTGCTCATCAGCCTACTCAACCCCAAGGCGATTTTATTTTTGTTGTCCTTTTTCGTGCAGTTCATCGATCCGGCCTACCCCGAGCCCTGGGTACCCTTTCTGATT
>CAMCJY010000021.1 GCA_945875225.1 Comamonas sp. lk
ACCGGACAGATCATGGGCTTGTCGCTGGTGTCGCTGGCGCTCATGTTCTTGGTGCTTTACTCGCGCTATCGCTCGGCGGTGCTGGCGGGCATCATCATGGCCAACATTCCACTGGCATTGATTGGAAGCGTTGTCGCGATGTGGCTGGCGGGCGTGACGCTGTCGGTAGCCACGATGGTGGGCTTCATTACCTTGGCGGGCATTGCAACTCGCAACGGCATCTTGAAGATCAGCCATTACATCAATCTGTGCAGATTTGAGGGCGAGACCTTCAGCCAAGCCATGATCGTACGCGGCTCGATTGAGCGGCTGACGCCGGTGCTGATGACGGCGCTGGTGGCGGCCTTCGCATTGACGCCGCTGCTGATGGCCGCTGATGCGCCGGGCAAGGAGATACTGCATCCCGTGGCAGTGGTTATCTTTGGCGGATTGATCAGTTCCACGTTGCTGGACACCTTGCTCACGCCGCTGCTGTTTTGGCATTTTGGAGCCGCAGCTACAGACCGGTTGTTGCAGCAAAGTAGTACCGGCGAGGAAACACAACAAGCGGTGCAAGAAGCATTTTGACGATTAGATCGACAGGTTTGGTGGTGCCGCCTTCAAGCGCACCACGCCCTACAAGGAGTTAAGAAACATGAAGATGAAGCATTTAATTTCAGTGATGGGTTTGGTCCTGTCCTGCCTGAGCATGAATCCGGCCCAGGCCCATGGCGACGCCAAACCCCAGCATGGCGGCATCGTACGGATGGCCAATGACCTGAGCTTTGAATTGGTCGCACAGGCCGATGGCGCTACGATCTACCTGATGGACCATGGCAAGCCCATGGCCTCTAAAGGCATCACCGGCAAGCTTACCGTTTTGCAAGGCGGCAACAAGATCGAAGCCGATATCAAAGAAGCAGGCGACAACACACTGCGCGTCATGGGCGTCAAGCTGGGCAAAGGTGACAAGCTCGTCGCTGCCCTGAGCGATGTCGGTGGCAAGAGCATGACGGTGCGATTTACGATCCGATAGGGTCGCCTGCATGAAGTGACAGCAAGAGAGTCGTCCTCTGGAACCACTGCTCCATGAGTTTTCGGGTTTCGGCCAAACGGGCTTGGTACCAAGCGCAATAAAGCGTAGCCTTGTAGGTTTATTTAGGCTTTTCAACCTGCGTCAGCCGGTGCAGCACCTGTTGCCCCGATTGCGCAATGCTCTGCATGTTGGCTTCCAGCAGGGCCATTTCTCGCAGCGTCTGCGCGAGCGCTCGGTACTGGGCAGATGGCCCCTGGGTTGGCCCATCTGCAATGGGGTAGGTCGATTCGCGCAAGCCATCAACGGTCTGCTCCAGATCGCGGTTCAAGTTGCCAAGCCGACTCCCGGCGTCCACCACTTTGCTCAAAATCTGATCCAAGTCGGTCACCACCACGTTGATGCGGTCCAGGAAATGGTTGAGGTCTTGCGCCAACTCGCCAAACTCGTCTGCACCGTTGACCTTGGCCCTGGGCGACAAGTCCATCAGGCCACGGGCTAAGCGCGACACCGTACTGCGCAAAGACAAGAGCGGCGCCATTCGAACCTTGAGCAGAAAGAAAAGCAAGATGGTGTGCACCAAAATCTTTAGACTTAAGGCTCCGGCCGTAAGCCTCACCTCGGTCCACCAGGCGGCTTCTTTTCGGTCTAGGTAACTACCGACCTTAACGGTACCCAGCACATCGCCTACTTTTGCCTTAACGTGGCAATTAAGACAAAAATGCTCTGCGGTGAGATTGACGGCCGATTCCAGATGCGGCCCGACTTTCCAAGTCGGCTGTAAGCCTTTGACATCTAACCTGAACGACTGCTTCATGGACTCCACCGTCACTTCAGACGGAATAACAGCAATGGAGAGCCCCAGATCATCGTAGTTGCGATTGAGTATGGGGTAAACAGTTTGCGCTGCCAAAGGCCCGCCCGAATTGAGCATGATGGACTTCACATCGTTGGCTAATTGTTGTGCTGCCTGGTCTACACGGGCCTGTTCCTTGATGGCAAAGTCATAACGCACAAGCGCATAACGAATGCCCATTTCCACCGTTGCCACCAGCAAAAGCAAGAGAAAGAAGTCTCGGATCATGTGGAACATGAAGGACTGCTCAAAAGGACTGCTGATACTTTTCACTTTTGTCATGTTGGCCTTTCAACGAAAGTTATCCAGTGCAAGGTGATATTGTCTCATTGCGGATAGGAAGATCTACGCCCTTAGACCGCTCAATAAACGCGGGCACCTTTTTGTCATATTGAATTTTAGAAAGTTCATGGGTCAGATTGTTCCAGGTCAGCGGTCCCCACAACATCACGTACAGGCTGCACCCAACTGATAGTGCTTGTAGTGAATAGTTTCCCGAGAATCGATCTGCGCCAAGGCACAATCGGCGTATTACTAGATTCGTTGGAACGGGACGCTATGCCTTGCTTGAACTTGCGCGCAGTCGCTTTTGTGCGCTTACTTTCGCGCATGCTTGCGCCCATGGCGCTCCTCACGCTGTGGGGCGTGTGCACCGCAAGCGCCCAAGCCTGGGGCGTACAAGGCCACCAGGTGGTGGCCGCCATGGCATGGCAAGGCCTCAAGCCCGCCGCCCGCGAACAGGCCGCACGCTTGCTGGCCCTGGAGCCTGGGCAAACGCTGGTCACGGTGGCCACCTGGGCGGACGAACAGCGCGACGCGAGTACCGCCCCATGGCACTACCTGAATTTTCCGCGTGGCGTATGCCAATTTGACGCCGCGCGCGATTGCCCAGATGGGCAATGTGTGGTGGCAGCGATCGAGCGGCAAGCCGCCGTGCTGGCCTCTACGGCTAGCGATCCAGAGCGCTTAAAAGCCTTGAAATACCTGGTGCATTTTGTAGCGGATTTGCATCAGCCCTTGCATGCCGGCTACCGCGATGACCGGGGCGGCAATACGGTGCAATTGCGTTTTTTGATGCAGGCGAGCAATTTGCACGCCTTGTGGGACAGGGGCCTGCTCGATCGACTGGACTTGAACAACACGGCGCTTGCTGCTGCAGCGCTAGCCCAGCCGGCGGTGCCCGAGCCGGGCAGCAGCTCGGGGGAGTTGGCGATCGCCATCGCCGAGGAGTCCTGCCGCATTGTGGCCCAGCCTGGCTTTTATCCGCAAGGTGATCCCAGTGAGGCCTATGCGGCGCGCATGACCCCTGTGGTGCTGCGGCGCCTGGCCTTAGCTGCAACCCGCTTGGCGGTCATTTTGAATCAGGCTTTGCCCTGAACTTGCATGGGGGCGAAGGAGCGGCTTGCTTTGGGTTTCTAGGGCAGGCGCTGTATCAGCCATACGCAGGCCAAAGCAGCAGCTGCCCCTAGGGTGACTCTTTGGATCCATTCCAGGGCCAGGGCTTGTTTGTTGCGCCGCAGCCATCCGAGGAGCAAGAACACGACGGCGGCAATGGCAATTTGAATTGCTTCGATGCCCAGGTTAAAGCCCACCAAGCTCAGTATCAGATGGTTTTGGTCCAGGCCGATGGCTTGTAGCGATGACGCAAAGCCCATGCCGTGCACCAGTGCGCAGCTAAATACCAAGGCCATGCGTTGCCAAACAGGCGTCTTCATCGTCCGTTTTCGCCCCCGGTAATCAAAGAGTGCCATCAAAATTATGGTCAGTGCAATGGCGGGTTCGGCAAGCGCGGGCGCCACAGACCAGTCAGCTAGCACACTGGCAGCGAGCGTGGTCGCGTGGCCCAGCGTAAATGCGCTCAATGTCAGAACCAGTGCCGCCCAGCCGGTCCCGGCGGCTAAGACCACCAACAGGAAAAGCAGATGGTCCGGTCCGTCCAGAATGTGCTGCGCGCCCAACACCGCATAGTCGGTCAGCACCTGAGCGGCCGACGGAAAAAGCACATGGCTGGGGTGTTCGCGGCTGAAATAGATGACCTGGCGCTCAAGCGGCGCTCCAGGCTTGCCCGATCGCGTGACGGTCGCTTCAATCTTAGACCCCTGAGGCGCTTGGCCCCACAGGCCGATGTCCCAGTGCTGAGGTTGCGCTTGCGAGCGCAAGCTGTATTTTCCTAGCGCGATGACGGCGAGGGCTTGCTCCGGCGACTCATGGGGAATGTCAAAGTTAATGAGTAGTGCCTCCAGGGGAAGCGCCCCTTGGGCGTCGCTGACCTGGACCGAGTTGCGTACAGCCTGCTCCAGTTGGGCTTGATGCGCGCGCAGTTCGGCAATCGACAACTTGCCATCGCCATCGTCATCCATCGCCAAGCCCGAAAAGGCATCGCTGGGCAAGGAGAGCACCATGTAGGCACCGTCCTGTGTAATGTTCAGCGTTGCCCGCTGCGCGGCCATAAGATGGGCCTGTGCCGTGGGCACGGCGCAAACACTGCTAAGTAAAAGTGCGCACCCGACCGATGCTGTGCGCTTGCCCTGCTGCCTCCACCAGGACAGGGAGATCAACTCAGCTTGCCTTTGATGCAGCGCTGCAAATAGGGGTAGCTTTCGGTGGCTACGTAGTAGTAAGTACCTTTGGGGAACTCTGGCGTCACGCCGTTGCGGCCATTGCACTCATCCAGATCACCCCCATTCGCCGCGCTATAGGCCCAGTCATTGCGAAAGGTACCCAAGGGGAAAACGCTCGCTAAGGGTCGATTGCTCAAAGTGGTCGCGCTTGAATTGGGCTTGTAATTGCCTTTCAGAAGCACCAGGCCTGAGTTCGCATCATCGGCAGTTTTATAGCCGTATTTGTAGTAAATCGGAAAGCCGTCTGCGGCCCAACCGACTATCTGCATTTTGTTGCCTAGGCCATTGCTTTCGCTACCGCCCATAGCGCTATAGATGCCGGTAGGGGCGCCGTGGTAGTGGTACTCCCCGGTGGGCTGCACGTGCGCATTATTGCTGTCTGCACCAAAATTGAAGGGACTATTGGGGACGATGGCTTCCAGACTCCAGGCGCCTGCGCCGATATAAGTGCATTGGGCACCTGCGCCTTGGGTGGCCGCCGAGCTGGCGTTGTTACTGCAGGCGCCGCCGGTGTTGGGGTCGAACTTCACGCCGTTGAGTGCATAGCCGATGATGGGTACCGTTTGCACGGAGGACACGCTGGGGGATAGTGTGGCCGATTGGCTGGCGTTGTAAGTGGCTATGGTGTTGGGGTTGTTGGCATTGGGAAAACTACCGACCGTGTGGTTGGGGATGCCGTTGGCCACCAAAGTACGCTGGGTGCTAGTGCATGACCAGGTGAATTGATAGGGCAGGCTGCTATTGGTGCCAGCATTAGTGACGGTGCTACCGACTCCGCTCAGGGTACAAAGGACGCCAGCGGTGGAGTAAGTGGTGCCTGTGGAGCCACCGGTTTCCGTGCCTGTGGAGCCACCGGTGTCGGTGCTTGAAGAACTGCTGCCACCACCACAAGCACTTAATGAAAGTGTTATCAATAAGGCTGCAGCGCTTAAAAACCAGTGAGCAGGTAGGGTGTGTTTTCTTGCTTTCAATGCGGGTCTCCGTGGTCGTCATGGTGCGGGCTGGGTGCGACATAATCGTCGGCACTTAAGGTGATCGCATGGATGGCGATTGTTTCGTATTTGGATGAAAAAATTATGATGAAAATGGTAAGGCTCGGTAAAGCTCGGTAAAGACGATTTGCATTCTATTGGCCTATGACACCTATTCAAAAAACCGTTCTCCTGACCGGCGCTGCCGGCAACCTGGGTCGTGCTGTGGCACAGATGTTTGCGTACGATGGCGCTAATTTGGTGCTATTGGATCGCAGTCCCCTCAGCGACACAGCGCTTGCAGCCTTAGAGCCTGCGCTGTGCCTGCCCATTGCGCTTGATTTGCGCGACGCGGCCCAAGTGCTTGCAGCGGTCGATCAAGCGATAGCGCGCTTTGGCCGCGTGGATGTTTTGTGCAACCTGACCGGCGGCTTTGCCATGGGCCAAACAGTGCATGAAACCAGCGATAGTGCCTGGGATGTGATGCAGGATATCAATGTGCTGACCCTGCGCAATGCGGCCCGCGCCGTAGTGCCGCAGATGTTGCTTCAAGGCGGCGGCAAGATCGTCAACGTGGGCGCCTACTCCGCACAACGCGGCTTGGCCGGCATGGGTGCTTACATCGCCGCCAAGAGCGAAGTGTTGCGTATCACGGAGGCCATGTCCGCCGAGCTGCGCATGAAAAACATCAACGTCAATTGCGTGCTGCCGACCATATTGGACACGCCGCAAAATCGCGCCGACATGCCCGATGCTGACCCCACGCGTTGGGTCCACCCGCAAGATTTAGCACGCGTCATCGCCTTCTTGGCGTCTGACGCCGCCCGCGCCATCCACGGCGCCGGTGTCCCGGTAACCGGTTTAAGTTAAACCGGCTTTACGTTTGGTGGCGCAGGCTTGACAAGGTGGCGCCGGGGCTGATGTATTCCGGATCGGTCAGTACATGAATCAGCGTAGGCCCACGGGCTGAGAAGCCTTGCAAGATGGCCGCTTGCAGTTCGGCCACACTGTGCGCGCGCAGGCCCTGGGCACCAAAGGCGCGGGCCAGGGCGGCGAAGTCCGGGTTGTTGTCCAGCGCTGTGCCGTGGACGCGGCCGGGAAACCATTTTTCTTGGTGCATGCGGATGGTGCCGTACATCTGGTTGTCAAAAACAACGATCACGATGGACAGCGCCAACTGCACCGCCGTGGCCAGCTCGTGGGAACTCATCATGAAGCATCCGTCGCCCGCCAGACATAGCACCGGGCGCTGTGGATGCGCCAACTTGGCGCCTATGGCAGCGGGCAGGCCGTAGCCCATGGCGCCGCTGGTGGGTGCAATCTGGCTGCCATAGCTGTGGTAGCGGAAATAGCGGTGCGCCCAGGCGGCGTAATTGCCCGCGCCGTTGCTGATGATGACATCGTCCGGCAAAGCCTCATTGAGCGCCAACCAGGCTTGTGCCATATCGATGGTGCCGTCTTGACAGGCGCTGGCCGGACGCGGGCCGCTAAAGGCCTCATAAGCGGCACGCAAGGCCTGCAGATGGGGCGCAAAACGTGCGGGCAGGCTAGCGGGCACCGTCAGCGCTGCCAGGCTGTGGGCCAAGGCTGGCATGCTGCTCAACATGGCAAGGTGAGGGCGGTACACCCGGCCCAATTCCTCGGCGCAGGGCATGGCATGCACCAGGGTTTGCTCTGGCTGGGGAATATCGATCAGGCTGTAGCCCTGGCTGGGCACTTCGCCCATGCGGGCGCCTAGCAAAATCAAGAGGTCCGCCTCTTTGACAGCGCGCAGCAAGCCCGGGTCCGCGCCCAGGCCGAGCAGGCCGACGTAGTGCGGGTCGCCGTGGTCAAACAAATCCTGCCGCCGAAAGGAGCAAGCCACCGGCAAACCTGTAGCGCGCACAAAGCGCCGCATCGCGGCCACCGCCTGCGCATTCCATCCACTGCCGCCTAGCACCAGCAGCGGCTTTTGGGCTACCTGTATCCACTGCATCAGCGTCGCCAAATCGCTAGCTTGTGGCGCACTGGCCGGAGCCGCAGCCGCCATTGCAGCGTTTGGCGGCTGGGCTACCGCTTCGCTCAGCGCGTCTTCGGGCAAGGCCAGCACCACCGGCCCCATGCGCCCCGACAGCGCCGTGTGAAAAGCGCGGTGCACCATTTCGCCCATGCGCTCGGCCTGGTCAATCTGCGCCACCCATTTGCTGACCGGACCAAACATGCTGCGGTAGTCCACTTCCTGAAAAGCGCCGCGCTCCATAAAGCGCCTGCTCACCTGCCCGATAAACAAAATCAGCGGCGTCCCGTCCTGAAAGGCGGTATGCAAGCCAATGGATGCCTGGCTGGCCCCGGGTGCGCGGGTCACAAAACACACGCCCGGTTTGCCGCTGGCTTTGGCATAGGCCTCGGCCATAAAGGTGGCCGAGCCTTCGTGCCTGCACACGATCAGGCGTACCGTATCGCGGTGGTCGTACAGCGCATCCATAGCGTCCAAAAAACTTTCGCCGGGCACGCAAAAAACGGTGTCCACGCCCTGGGCGAGCAGGGCGTCTATCAGCAGGCGCGCGCCTGTACGGTGGGTGAGGGTGGTCATAGGTGCCGGTTCCTGTTCGGGTGCTGCCTGCGGCCTGGCGGGCCTGCGTCTGCTGCAACGGGGGGTGTTATTGTGGCACCGGCACACTATGATGGGCATCGCGCAGACTTGGCACCAAGCTAGCCGATTCGCGCGGCGCCATTGCTTTACGCCAAGCTAGGCCTTAAACGGGTGGGCTTGCAGAGCATCAGTCTGTGTCACCTATGAGGAGAAATGAATATGTTGCAACGCGTACGCTCTTTAATTTTTTCGCTTTTACCTCTGTTGCTGGCCGCCACCGCGCCCTTCGCGGCCTGGGCCCAAGGGGCCTGGCCCAACAAGCCGGTAAAAATTGTGGTTCCCTTTGCACCCGGCGGTACCACCGACATCCTGGCCCGCGCCGTAGCGCCTGAATTGGCGAAAGCGTTTGGCCAGTCCTTCGTGATTGAAAACAAGGGCGGCGCCGGCGGCAATATCGGCACCGAAATCGTGGCCCGTGCAGCGCCCGATGGTTACACCTTGCTCATGGGAACGGTGGGCACGCACGGCATCAATAAGTCGCTCTATGCCAAGTTGTCTTACGACCCGCAAAAAGACTTTGCCCCCATCACCCTGGTCGCCGGAGTGCCCAATGTGATGGTGATGAACGCCGAAAAAGCCAAGGTGCTGGGCATCAACACGGTGCCCGATTTCATTGCCTATGCGCGCAAAAATCCGGGTCGTCTCAATATGGCTTCCAGTGGCAACGGCACCTCAATTCATATGGCGGGTGAATTATTTAAGTCCATGACCGGCACCTTCATGACGCATATCCCCTACACCGGATCGGCCCCGGCGCTGATGGGACTGGTGTCTGACCAAGTGGACGTGATGTTCGACAATTTGCCCTCGTCCATGGCCCTCATCAAAGCGGGCAAGCTCAAAGCGTTTGCGGTGACGTCCAACCAGCGTTCGGGCGCGATGCCGGACATGCCTACCATCGAAGAGGCCGTACCGCTCAAAGGTTTCGAGGCCAGTAGCTGGTTTGGCTTGTTGGCGCCAGCGGGCACGCCGCCCGATATTGTCAAGGCGCTACAGCGCGAAACCGCCAAAGCCCTGAACTCCCCCGCCATCAAAGAAAAACTGCTGGCCCAAGGTGCGATTCCCAGCGGTAATACGCCCGAAGAATTTGCCGCCCTGATTGACGCGGAAATTAAAAAATGGGCGCCGGTGGTAAAGAATTCTGGCGCGCGGGTGGACTAGCTTAGCAATGCACCTCGGCACCAGATAGCGCGCTAGATCATCGGAGAAAGAAATGCTCAAAGGCCTGCACCACAATGCCTACCGCTGCCGCGATTCAGAAGAAACGCGCAAGTTTTACAGTGATTTTTTAGGCCTGCCGCTGGTGCAAGCCTTTCAAATCCATGAAACCAAGAGTGGCCGAGCCACCAAGACCTTGCACGCTTTTTATGAAATGGACGATGGCTCGTGTTTGGCGTTTTTTGAAGCGCCGGACATGCCCTTCGAGTTCAAGGAGCAGCATGATTTTGATCTGCACATCGCGCTGGAGGTAAGCCAGCAAGACCTGCACACCATGTTCGCCAAAGGCAAGGCAGCGGGTAGGGAGACGCGTGGCATTTCGGACCACGGCTTTATCGATTCCATTTATTTTCGCGACCCCAACGGCTACGTGGTCGAACTTACCGCCAAGCGCGCCGGGCATGATGCCTATATGCAAGCGGCGCGCGCATCGGCGCAGCAAGCCTTGGCGCAGTGGCAGGCGCAAAAAGCTGCGCCTGCGGCCTAAGACGCTTTAGTTCAACGCGTCTTTGAGGGCTTTGCCTGGACGGAAGCGCGGTGCCTTGGAGGCTTTGATTTTGAGCGCTACGCCAGTTTTCGGGTTGCGCCCGATGCGTGCTTTGCGCTTGGTTACGCCAAAGGAGCCAAAGCCCACCAAACTCACGGTACCGCCTTTTTTCAGGGTCTTGGTCACTGCCTCAATCATGCTGGCCAATGCGCGCCCGGCAGCGGCTTTGGAGATGTCGGACTTGGCAGACATGTGCTCAATGAGTTCGGTTTTATTCACAGCTTGGCTCCTTAGTTGTTGGTAGAGGGGAAAATTATTCTATTCCAGCAGGCGCGTTTTGGGGCGTCTTTGTCCGACCAATTTGGCGCTTTTTTGCCCTCTGCCCAATCGCGCTGCAATCCATACTTGCGCAGCTTGGCGCTCTGGTGTGCCCAGGCACTTGCGGCTCGGCAGTCCGTTTACACTGCAAGCCCCACCGGACTTGGCTTGTGCGCAGGCCGTCCAGCAGGTACTCCACCCCATCCCTAAAGACAGCACATTTCCAACATGCAACATAAGCCAGTCCAGGGCATTATTTACCTTTGTCTGGGGGTGCTGGTTTTCTCCTTGCAAGACGCCATCATCAAGCAGGTCAGCGACAGCTACGCCTTGACCGAAGTGGTGTTTATTCGCTCCTGCGTGGCCTCGCCTATTTTGCTGGCATTGGTATGGCGCGAGTCGGGCTGGCGTTCCTTGTTTGCCTCCCATCTGGATACGCTGGTGCTGCGCGCGATGGTCATGTTTGGCGCCTACGCGGCCTATTACATGGCCTTCCCGGCTTTGCCTTTGGCTGATGCCGTCGCCCTGTATTTCACCGTGCCCTTGTTCGTGACGGCGCTGGCCGGCCCGATGTTGGGCGAGCGCAATGGCTGGCCGGTTTGGGCTGCGGTCGTGCTGGGTTTTGTCGGCGTGATGGTCATGCTGCAGCCGGGTACCGGCTTGTTCAATCCGGCCGCTTTGCTGTCCCTGCTGGCGGCCGCGTTTTACGGCCTGGCCATGCTGCTGGCGCGCAAGCATGGCTCCAGCCTGTCGGCGGCGCTAATGGGTTTTTACCAGAACGCGGTGTTTTTGGTGGGGGCCGGACTGGTGGCTTTGCTGCTGCACTTATTGGGTATTGAGCATGCCGTGCACCCCAGTATTGCCTTTGTGGTGCGGCCGTGGACGGTGCCCACACTCTTTGACGGTTTGATGATTGGCCTGTGCGGCGTCGTGGCCTCGATCGGCATCATGTTGTTGACCAGTGCCTACCGGGTGGCGCGGGCCAGCACGGTGACACCTTTTGAGTACACCGGCATCTTATGGGCGCCGCTGTGGGGATTTTTGTTTTTCAATGAAGTACCGCGCGCCACCACGGTCGCAGGCGCCGCCGTGATTGTGGTGGCCGGACTGATCGCCCTGCGCATGGCCAAGTCGGATGCTGCGCCCGAGGGCCCGTCCGTCGCCGAAGCGAAAGCTCCATCGCCAGCCCACGCTGCAGTCGATGCAGCCATCAGTGCAAAGTGAAGCCCTTATGACGCCAGGCACAAATTACGCCGTCTCCGACCTGCAACGCGACAATACAGACCGCCTGCAAGGTCTAGCCTTGCTGCAGTTCGGCACCAACTGGTGCGGCCATTGCCAAAACGCCCAAGCGCTGATTGAGTCGGTGATGGCCTCCCGCCCGGATGTTGCGCGCTACTGGATTGAAGACGGCCCGGGGCGGCCTCTGGGCCGCTCCTACCGCATCAAACAATGGCCTACGCTGGTGCTATTGCGCAATGGGCAGGAAGTAGGGCGCTTGGTGCGCCCGCAGGACGCGACGCAATTGCTCGACTTGCTCAAGGCCGCAAGCGCCTAGGCGCGCTTCGCCCTAGTTAGCAACGCCCTTCCATCAGAGGGGCTTGGCCCCCCGCTTTATCGCGCGTTGGTGCAAACGTAATTGAACTGGGCGATATCCAACTCGCCATTGGGCACCGGAAAGTAGTCCGGTACCGACGTGAAGGTATAGAGCGGATCGCCTTTGCCCAACTTGCCTGCCATGATGACTGTCTTGTCGGTGCGGTGCATGCCTTTGCTGCAGTCAAAATTCTTTAGCTCTTTGATGGAATTAAAGTCCACCCAAGAAACAGGCGGTGGGAAGCGTTTTTTTTGCGTTTTCGCGTAGTCGCCCATGATCCAGGCGCTTGCGATATTGCCACTGCGCCGCATGGACTGCGGGTCCACGTACATAGTGAAGTCGGGCGACTTGCCAATGGCAACCCAATCGGCCCAGGCGTTGCTGGTGGACAGCAAGAAAAGCAGTGCAAATCGCAGCATGGTCCGACTCCTGGCCATACAAGACGGCCTGATCTTTCTGGGTTACTGTTAAGACGCGCTGCGTTCGCGCAGCGCGTCGCGATGATTCAAGCTATGCCTTACTTCAAAATGTCGCCGATACACAGGTACTTAATCTCCACGTAGTCGTCGATACCAAAATGCGATCCTTCGCGGCCCAGTCCGGACTGCTTGACGCCGCCAAAGGGCACATGTTCGGTGGCCAAGATACCGACGTTAATCCCAACCATTCCGTATTCAAGGGCTTCGGCCACGCGGTAGATGCGGCCGATGTCGCGGCTGTAGAAATAGCTGGCCAGGCCAAATTCAGTTTTGTTGGCCGCATCGATGGCTTGCTGTTCGGTCTCGAATTTAAAGATGGGCGCAAACGGGCCAAAGGTTTCTTCGGTGGCGCATTGCATATCGTCGCTCGCACCCGAAATCACGGTGGGCTCAAAGAACTGGCCGCTTAGGGCCTTGCCCCCGGTTTCCACTTTGCCGCCTTTGGCGATGGCGTCGGCCACATGGCGCGTGACTTTGGCCACGGCAGCATCTTCAATCAGCGGGCCTTGCACTACGCCGTCTTCAAAGCCATTGCCCACCTTCATAGCCTTGACCTTGGCGGTGAACTTTTTGACGAAGCTGTCATAGACCCCGGCCTGCACATAAAAGCGGTTGGCGCAGACACAGGTCTGGCCGGCATTGCGGTATTTGCTGGCCATGGCGCCTTCTACGGCGGAGTCCAGATCGGCGTCATCAAACACGATAAAGGGCGCATTGCCACCCAGCTCTAGCGACATTTTTTTCACCGTCGGTGCGCATTGCGCCATCAAGATGCGGCCCACTTCGGTGGAGCCGGTAAAGCTCAGATGGCGCACGGTGTCGCTGGCGCAAATCACTTTGCCCACCGCTATCGAATTGTCCGCGTCGGCGGTAATCATATTGAGCACGCCGGCCGGAATACCAGCGCGCAACGCCAGTTCGGCGGCAGCCAGTGCCGTCAGCGGCGTGAGTTCCGCCGGTTTGATGATGACCGGACAACCCGCGGCCAGCGCAGGAGCCACTTTGCGCGTGATCATGGCCAGCGGAAAGTTCCAGGGCGTAATAGCTGCGCACACGCCTATGGACTGCTTGATGACCGATAAGCGGCGGTTGTTGTCAAACTGCGGCAGGGTCTCGCCATTGATGCGCTTGGCCTCTTCAGCAAACCACTCTACAAAGCTGGCGCCGTAAGCGATTTCGCCCTTGGCTTCGGCAAAGGGCTTGCCTTGCTCGGCCGTCATGATGCGCGCCAGGTCTTCCTGGTTGGCCATCAACAGATCAAACCACTTGCGCAAGATGATGCTGCGTTCTTTACCCGTCTTGTTGCGCCAGGCCGGCCAGGCGGCATCGGCGGCGGCAATCGCCTGCGTGGCCTGGGCTGGGCCCAAATTAGCGACGTCGGCCAGTTTGGCGCCAGTGGCCGGATCCAGCACATCAAAGCGGCTGCTACCGACCACCCACTGGCCATTGATGAGCGCATCGGTTTTGAGCAGGCTGGGGTCTTTGAGCAAAAGAAGAGGGGAAGGATTTTGGGTCATGGTGCAGGCAGGCTGGTGATGGGCAAAGGCGGTCAGCGCCTGAGGCACTGACCAAAAACCCCATCATACGACGCCATTTGCGGGCACCTTGGTGGCAATTTGTCGCGCCCTTAGTACTTGTTTTGCGCGCGAGCGCCTGCGTGTGCCAAACGGGTACAGTGCGCTTTTAGAACCTATGGACCTGGCGGCACGAGAAATTTATGGCCCTTATTAACTACATCACCCAAATCAACCCGGACTTTGGCGCCGTCTCGCTCTTGCGCGCCGAGTGCGAGCGCGTTGGCATGCGTAAGCCGCTCATCGTCACTGACGCAGGTGTGCGCGCAGCTGGCGTCTTGGACAAAGCGTTGGCCGCGCTGGGTGACATCCCGCACGCGGTGTTTGACCAGACGCCCTCTAACCCCACTGAAGCGGCGGTGCGCGCCGCCGTGGCCGTGCTCCAAGCCCATGGCT
>CAMCJY010000022.1 GCA_945875225.1 Comamonas sp. lk
GTCGTGGTTGCGGTTAAAGGGCTCGTACAACTCGCGCATCAATTTTTCCGCACGCGCGCTATGGGTGCCGATCACGATGCGGTCCGGGCGCTGGCAATCCGCCACGGCGGCGCCTTCTTTCAAGAACTCGGGGTTAGATACCACGTCAAACTCGATCGCCTGGTTGCGCTCCTTGAGCGTTTGGGCGATCGCCTCGCTGACACGGTCGGCGGTGCCTACCGGCACGGTGGATTTGTCAACGATGACCGCGTAGCCCGACAGGTGGCTGGCGATGGTTTTGGCGACCGCCAGCACATGGCGCAGATCGGCGCTACCGTCTTCGCCGGGCGGCGTACCCACGGCGATGAAGTGGATGTCGGCGTGCTGCACTGCCAGGGCGGCGTCCGAGGTAAACACCAAGCGTCCGTCGGCAAAGGCGTTTTTGACAATCGAGTCCAGGCCGGGCTCAAAAATAGGGATCACGCCTTCGCGCAAATCCTGAAGTTTTTTTTCATCCAGATCTACACAAGTGACCTGGTGACCCGCGTCGGCTAGGACCGCGCCCTGCACCAAACCGACATACCCTGTGCCGAAAACCGATATCTTCATAGATTCCCCTTAGCTGGCGCGAATGCTAGGAAGCCGATATGGCAAGTCGATGTCAAAAAAATGAAGATTTGATGATGCCCGGCTCTACCCTGGGGTTGGTCGGTCTTTTGTACGTAAACTCAATGACACATTGCGTCCGTCTGACTTAAGAGGTAATTCCACCGTGAAAGCTGTATTCCCCGTCGCCGGCCTAGGCACCCGATTCCTACCAGCCACCAAGGCCAGCCCTAAAGAGATGCTGTGCGTGGTGGATAAGCCTTTGATCCAGTACGCGGTGGAAGAAGCCATAGAGGCCGGATTTACCGAACTAATATTTGTGACCGGGCGCAGCAAGCGCAGCATCGAAGACCACTTTGACCGTTCGTTTGAGCTGGAGTACGAACTGCAGTCGAAAAACAAAACTGATTTACTGGCCTTGGTGCAAAACATCAAACCGGCGCATGTGAACTGCATTTATGTCCGCCAGGCCGAAGCCCTAGGCCTGGGCCATGCGGTCAATTGCGCAGCCAATTTGGTGGGCGATGAGCCTTTTGCCGTGATCTTGGCCGATGACTTGCTCGACCACCAGCCCGGCGTGCTCAAGCAAATGGTGGAGCGCTATCGCCACTACCGCAGCTCTATTTTGGCGGTAGAAAAAATTGCGCCGGAGCAAAGCCGGTCCTATGGCGTGATCGCCGGGCATGTGATTGAAAACCGCATCACCAAGTTATCCAAGATCGTAGAAAAGCCGGCCCCTGAGGATGCGCCGTCGGACATGGGCGTCGTGGGCCGTTACATTTTTACGCCCTCTATCTTTAAACACATCCAGGCGCTTCAGCCCGGCGCCGGCGGCGAATACCAATTGACCGATGCCATCCAAAGCCTGTTGGCCCACGAAGCGGTGTACGCCTATGCCTACGAAGGCGTGCGCTATGACTGTGGCTCCAAGCTTGGCTACTTAAAAGCCACTGTGGAGTTTGCAATGCGGCATGCAGAGACAGGCGAAGACTTTAGGGAATACCTGCTTCATACGGTGCAGGACATGGCCTAGGAAGACATCTTCAGTCAGTCTGGTGCCTCTTTCAAATTTGAAGTGCACAGACACCTGGCTCCGCTATCGCGGCCCAGAGCCACTTTTCACATTTTCAACACGTTTCACAAATTTCACAAATAAGTCACGCCAAAGTCATTACACGCCTCTAAATTCCTGCTCTTTAACGAAGTGAGAAGTAAAAAATGACCCAAGTGAACAGCCGGCGTGACTTCATCATCAAGATGGCATCCGTATCCAGTGTAGTGGCCGCTGGCTCTGTGTTATCGGCCTGTGGCGGCGGAAGCAGCAATGATCTCATGCCGCAATTTAACTATGGCGTGGCCAGTGGCGACCCCCTTGCCGACCGTGTCATTTTGTGGACTCACGCGCGATACGTCGGTTCTGACGATTCCGTGGCTCTGACCTACCAAGTTGCTACCGACGTCGGCTTCTCCACGATCGTGAGCACTGGAACCGTGAACGCCAGCGCTAGCACGGGCTACACAGCGAAAGCTGACGCACTAGGACTCAGTGCCGGAACAAGCTATTACTTCCGCTTTATCGCAGGTCGCTGGATTTCACCCGTCGGGCTTACCCGCACCCTACCCGCAGCAAGTGTGACGAGCGTGAAGCTTGCAGTTTTTTCTTGCTCTTTATATTCAGCCGGGTATTTCAATGCCTACGACGCTGCGACGCGTTCGGGCGCCGAATATGCGCTGCACCTGGGTGACTACATTTATGAATATGGCTCCGATCCTGCCAAGTTTGGCAACGGCAGCGCCGCCGCCTTAGGCCGCGTGACGGCACCGGCCAATGAAATCGTCACCTTAGACGATTACCGTACCCGCTATGCCAAGTACCGCTCAGATCCCAACCTTAAAGCGTTGCACGCCACCATGCCCTGGATTACGGTGTGGGACGACCATGAGATTGCCAACAACGCCTACATGGATGGCGCAGAAAACCATAACAGCGCAACGCAAGGCCCCTGGGCAGCGCGAAAGGCCACTGCCGCGCAGGTCTACCACGAGTGGATGCCTATTCGCGTGCAAGATCCAGCCAATCTTTTGAAAATCTACCGCCGCTTTGACTTCGGCAATATTTTCACGCTGCACATGTTGGACACCCGCATTGAAGGTCGCACCAAACAATACGACGCCTACGGTGACCTGGACGGTGGCATTACTCGCTATGCAACGGCGCTCGCCAACCGCACCGACGCAACACACCCGATGATCAGTGCCACGCAGCAAAACTGGCTCACCACAGGCACGGCAGCGTCCAACGCCACATGGCAAATCTTGGGTAATCAGGACATCATGGCGCGCATGTGGTTTCCGGCAAACGTATTGCAGGCACAAAACGCTGCATTTGCGGCTCCAACGGCAGCCAACCAGGCAGCCGTCGGCACGGCAATCAATAGCTTTTTAACGGCAAAGGCAACGCCCGCCGCTTTCCGCACTCCGACTCAAGCGGGTCTGGTAAGCACTACGTCCAACCCGCGTCTGCCATACAGCTTGGACTCATGGGACGGCTACCCCATTCAGCGCGAAACGATTCTTCAAACGATACGCGGCCAAGGCAAAAAGCTCGTCACACTATCAGGCGACTCACACAATGCCTGGTTTACCAACCTGACGACGTTTGACGGTTCCAAAGCCGGTGTGGAGTTTGCAGTCCCATCCGTGACTGCCCCAGGATTTGAGAGTCTGGGTCTAGATGCACTGCAGAGTTCCTTGGACGGAACTTTATTCTCACTCCCTCCCTTAGTACCAACAGGCACACCTGTTGTGTATGGAACCGGTTTAGGTCTGGTCGACGACCTCAATTATGTCGATGCCAAACGCCGAGGCTACCTCTTGGTGACGGCCACCTCCGCATCCGTCAAAGGAGAATACGTGTTTGTGGACACGATAACTTCTACCCTATACACCCCAAGCGTCGGAAGGACGGTAACCGTGAGCGCGGCCAATATGTCCGTGGCCTACACTTAATCGGATTTGCAGAGAACCGCTGCTGCGCGGCATTGCTAATCTTGACTGCGCAGGGGGCGATCAGCTACCGATAACCCACGCGTCAGAACTTCTCTGCCCAGTGGGTCGGTAGCATCGGTGGACAGAATTGGACTATTGGCGCAGCAGCCGAGGTCCTTAGGGTAGGTGGTTCAGTTGCCACCCTAGCAAGCTTGCGAAAGCAACTGTCTCGAACAAAAAAATACTGGCTACCGGATTACAAAGCCTGCGCCAAGCGCGCAACACCGTCGCGGATTTTGTCCTCGGCGGCGGTCGCAAAACTCAGGCGGAAGGTAGCCGGATCGCCATTCGCGCAGTAAAAAGGCATGCCGGGCACAAAGGCTACGCCGCGCTCTATGGCACGTTTGGCAAATGCGGCGGCATCGCTGCTCTTGCCGTCCGCGCCAGTCAATCGAGCCCACACAAACAAACCGCCTTGCGGTTGCACAAATTCAATCGCAGCGCCCAGCTCGCTGCGTAACACCTCGCCCATGGTCTGCGCTCTTTGCGCATAGACCTGACGCACGCGGTCTAGCGTGGCGGGCATGCGTCCCGATTGCAGATACTGGGCGGCGGTGGCTTGGGCGAAGGTGCTGGTATGCGCGTCGCTAAATTGCTTGCACATAGTGGCACGCGCTAGCAGTTCGGCCGGGCCAACCATCCAACCCACGCGCAAGCCGGGCGAGAGCACTTTGGAGAGTGAGCCGCAATGCACGAGTAAATCGCGGCTGCCGGGCACCTGGCTGCTGAGTGCCAGCAGGCTGGGCGGCGGGGCTTCGCCAAAGTAGAGGTCGCCATAGGGGTCGTCCTCCACGATCAGCGTCTGGTATTTCACCGCCATCTCCAGCACCGCCTTGCGCCGCGCCAAGCTGAGCAAGGCGCCGCTGGGGTTGCCAAAAGTGGGGATGATGTACACAAACTTGGGCCGGTGCTCAGCGATCAGGCGCTCCAAGGCATCGGTATCCGCGCCCTGCCCGTCTATCGGGGCGCTGACCAGATCCGCGCCATACAAGCGAAAGCAATTGATCGTGGCCAAAAACGTGGGCCCTTCGACAATGACTTTGTCGCCAGGGTTGATCAAGACCTTGCCCAACAAGTCCAAGGCCTGCTGGCTGCCGGTGGTGACGATGAGTTGCTCGGCGCGCAAATCGGCCACGCCCTTGTGCGCCATAAACGCCACCAGTTGTTCGCGCAAAGGGCCGTAGCCCTCGGTCGCACCGTATTGCAAGGCTGCGCCCGGGTCCTGCTCCAGCGCCGCCAACGAAGCCTGGCGAATGCCATCGACATCAAACAGCGCGCTATCGGGAAATCCGCCGGCAAAGCTGATGATGCCGGGCTTGCCCAATAGCTTGAACAGTTCGCGGATAGCCGAGGTCTCTACGTTGTTGAGCCGGTCGGCAAAAGACAAGGGGGGGCAAGTGGACATTTGCGGTATCTTCAAGGCTGGTCAAAGCCCTATTGTCGCCAAATGCGCCCCCGGCCTAGGTTTGCCACGCTCCGTCCCACCGCCTAAGCACCCACCACCCATGAAACCCGACGCTATCCACCAGTTCTTCAGCATCTTGCGCGACGCCAACCCGCATCCGCAAACCGAGTTGCAGTACGCCAGCGTGTTCGAACTGCTGGCAGCTGTGCTGCTGTCAGCCCAAGCCACCGATGTGGGCGTGAACAAGGCCACGGCGCGCTTGTTTGTTGTCGCCAATACGCCGCAAAAAATACTGGACTTGGGGCTGGAAGGTTTGGAGCAGCACATCAAAACTATAGGCTTGTACCGCAGCAAGGCGCGGCATCTGATGCAAACCTGCCAGATATTGACGGACCAACACGGCGGCCAGGTGCCGCGTAGCCGGGAGGCGCTGGAGGCCCTGCCCGGCGTAGGCCGCAAGACCGCCAATGTGGTGCTTAATGTCGCCTTTGGCGAAGCGACCATGGCGGTGGACACGCACCTCTTTCGCCTCGGCAATCGCACCGGCCTGGCGCCAGGCAAAACGCCACTGGCTGTCGAGCAAAAATTACTTAAACGGATTCCCGCTGAGTTTCTGGTCGATGCCCACCATTGGCTGATATTGCACGGCCGCTATGTGTGCCAGGCCCGCAAACCGCAGTGCGGGCAGTGTGCGGTGTTTGCGGTGTGTGGGTTTAAGGAGAAGGCGAGTTTTACAGCGGTAAAGTGATACACGAACTCGGCCTATCGCCGCGTCGAACGCGGCAAAGCCACTAACTGCCCGTCAACCGTGCGGACTTGGATGCGATCATCAAACACCGACTCTAATGCGCGGTGGCTCAGCGCATCCGTACAGGCTCCTTGGTGTACCACGCGCCCTTGCTGCATAACGAGCAGTTCATCGGCCTGCAGCGCCATCGAAATTTCGTGCAACACACTGACCACCGTGGCGCCTGCCTCCACGAGGGATCGCATCAAATCCAACCAATCGGCCTGGTGCGGCGGATCCAGGTTGGCCAGCGGCTCGTCTAGTAATAGCACGGGCGCTTGCACCGCCAAGGCGCGCGCCAGGAGTACGCGCTGGCGCTCACCGCCCGACAGCGTACCCACGTAGCGGTCGCGCCACTGCAAGGCGTGCATGCTCCGTAAGGCTTGCTCCGCATGCTGCTGGTCGGCTGCATTCAGGCCCGAAAACCAGCTTTGGTGCGGCAAACGGCCCAGCAGCGTAAGGTCCAAGGCACTGAGGTCATCGCCCACCGACTCGCCTTGCCCCATCCACGCCAGCTGCTGAGCGCGGTGGGCCGCGGGCATGGTCTGTAGGTCTTCACCCCCTAATTCAACCCGCCCTTGCACGGGCAATAAGCCGGCCATGGCGGCAAGCAAAGTCGATTTACCCGCGCCATTGGGCCCGACTATGCTGACCCAGCGGCCGCGCGTAATCGATGCATTCACATCGTGCAACACTGTGGTGCCCGACAGGACCACATGCAAGCCGGTGACTTGCAAAGCGGCAGCACTATGGGGCTTCACGAAACACCCCCACCCTGCTTATGCCTGCGCATCAGCCAAAGCAAGTAAGCGCCCCCGATCAAGGCGGTCAACACACCCACCGGCAACTCACGCGGCGCAATGAGCACACGCGCCAACAAATCCGCCGCCACTAAAAGCAGTCCACCCATCAGCGAGGCCAATAAAACACCGTGGCGCGAACCCCAGCGCACCATGCGTCGAGTAATGTGTGGCGCTGCGAGGCCTACGAAAGCGATCAGGCCCGTGTGCGCCACGGCTGCGCCGGTAGCCAGCGCAAGCGTAATAATCAAGAGCCACCGCATTGGCCGCACCGGCAAGCCCAGGCTGGCGGCCGTTTGCTCACCCAGTGCCAAGCCATCGAGCCAGCGCCCCAAGACCATGGCCAGCGCCAGTCCGGGCACTAGTGCAGCCAGCATCAACGCGCAACTGTCCCAGCCCACAAAAGCGGTACTGCCCAACATAAAGCCTTGCATGCTTTGCAACAAGTGCGGGTACATCTGCAAGACCAGCGAGGTGGCAGCTCCCAACACCACCGCCACCACCACCCCGGCCAGCAAGAGGCGCAAGGTCTGCGCCATACCGCTGGCAAGCGCCGCGGTCATGGCCACAGCCAGCATCGCACCAACAAACGCCGCCCCGGTGAGACCTAGCCTTGCGAGCCAATGCATATCGATCAGCGAACCATCGAGCCCGACCAAGGCCAAGCAAACACCCAGCGACGCACCCGATGCGCTGCCCAGTAAATAGGGGTCTGCCAAGGGATTGCGAAAAACCGCTTGCGAAAGCGCACCGGCCAAACCGAGCAGAGCACCGGCAAGCCAGGCGCCGATGCTGCGCGGCATGCGAATCTGCCAAACGATTTGGGCCATCATGCCGCTGTCCACCTCTGGTTGCGCCAGCCCTAACAATGCCCCCAGCCCATGCCAATCGTCCAGGCCCGTGCTACCGGCCAACATGCCCACCAACAACACGACAAGCGTGGCAGCGCACAGCAGCAGGCCTAGCACCAAGGGGCGCTGGTATACATAGTCCCTCACGGCGTCTGCCCCTTGGGGTAGAGCCTGGCAAGGCAGCGGGCCAATAGCAGTGCGCCCTGCCCCATGCGCGGGCCTGGGCGAACCAGCAGGTCGCCATCGGCCGGCGAAAAAGTGCACACCTTGTGTTCTTTTAAAGCGCGCACCATGCCCCAACCCGGGCGCTGTGCCAGCGCACTAAAACTGCTATCGGCAACCACCACCACATCGGGCTGCGCACGCACCACCAGCTCCGGATTGATTTTTGGGAAAGGGCCTAGCTCCGGCCCCACAATATTGACCAAGCCTAAGTGGCTGAGTGTTTGCCCGATGAAAGAGGACGCACTCGCGGCATAGGGTGCAGAGCCGACTTCGAAATACACTTTTTTACCACGCGTACCTAGGGGCATTAGCGCTTGCGCCTGGGCAAATTCCAGGTCTATTTGACGGATGACTGGCTCAGGGTCCGCGACGTACAGCGCCTGCGCCAGCGTGCGAATGACGCGCACGGCATCGGCCTGGTCCTTGGGTTCGAGTTGCAATACCGTCAAGCCCAAGGCGGCCAAGCGTTCGGTCCCCGGCGAGGAGGAAGCCGCCAACACCAGGTCAGGCTTGAGCGCGAATATGGCTTCGATGTGCGGATCCAGTCCGCCGCCTAACTGGGGTAGTTTGCGCACCGCTTGCGGGAAATTGGAATAACGGTCCACGCCCACCAAGTCCTGGCAGCGCCCCAAGGCACACACGGTTTCGGTTAGCGAAGGCAAGAGGCTGACGATGCGTTTGGGCGCCTGCGCGATGCTGACCTGACGGCCTTTGTCGTCGGTGATGCTGACAGCGGCCCACGCGCCGCAATAGCCTAGCCACAGCGCTAGCAGGAACAGCCATTTTTTCATGGCACGGCACCTGCGCCGATAGACGCCCGCATCCAGTCGGCGCAGACCGCATGCAATGCATCCAGCCCCTCGGTTAACGCCGCCGGGCCGGGTTGCAAAATCAAAGGCGACTTGATTTCATGCAATTGCCCGCTACGCACCGCAGCAATAGCATCCCACCCCGCACGCTGCGCAACTAAATTAGGCCGGAATTTTTTGCCACACCACGACCCGAAGATGATGTCGGGGTTGCGCCGCAACACTTCGGCGCTGTCCGCAATGATGCGGTCCTTGCCCAGCCCCTGCTGCGCCAGTTCGGGGAACACATCCTCACCACCAGCGATACCCACCAGCTCGGATACCCAGCGGATGGCGCTGATGTGCGGCTCATCCCACTCTTCGAAATACACGCGTGGGCGACGCGCGCCGGCGGCTTGCAGCGCATTGACTTGTGCGCGTATTTGATCGAGATGCGCCTGCATCGCCGCAATGCGTTGCAATCCCTGCGCCGCCTGACCGACCATGGCCGCCACTTGGTAGAGCATCGCGAAAATCTCGGCCACGCTACGCTGATTGAACACCGTTACCTGCACGCCATGGCGAATCAACTGCGCTGCGATATCAGCCTGCAAATCGGAAAAGCCAAAAACGCAATCGGGCTGCAAGGCCAATATCTTGTCAATTTTCGCGCTCAAAAAAGCGCTGACTTTGGGCTTTTCCTGGCGCGCACGGGGCGGGCGCACGGTATAGCCCGAAATACCCACAATGCGCGCCTCCTCACCGAGCAGGTACAACCACTCGGTGGTTTCCTCGGTAAGGCAGACGATGCGTTGCGGGTACAGGTCCTTCATGGGCTTACTTGGGTTGGTACTGCAAAGTCACAAACACGCCAGCACCGGGCGTGTTGTAGCCACTGGCCAACTCATATTTGCGATCAAACGCATTTTCGATACGACCGCGCAGCGTCCAACCAGGTTCAACTTCTTTGCTGGCATAGAAGGACCCGATGGCATAGCCCGGCAACACGATGGCGCTGTAATCGCTGTCCTTGCGATCGTCCGCCGCATAGACCTTGGCACCCCATTCGATGCCGGCCAGGACCCGCGAAACGCTCAGGTTTCCATACATCTGAGCGCGGCGCGCCAAACGCTTACCGGTCGCGACGTTTTTCGGGTCCTGCGAGACCACAGTCAGAGCGAGCGCATTTCCCCAAAGCTGCGTTCGCAAAGCCGCCTCCAGCCCTTTGTTTTCAGTACGGCCTACGTTGGTATAGGTGACGTAGTCTTCGGTGTCGATCGCATCATCAGTGCGCGCTTCAAAATACGCAGCGCGCGCATAGGTGCTGCCTTGCGCATAGACAAGACCCACTTCCCGGCTCTGGTAAGTCTCGGACTTGAGACCGGGGGTTGCCGCCACTTCATAGGCCGTAGGCGCGCGGAAACCGGTTGACATCGTTGCATTGATTTTCCAGCCACCGCCCAATTTATAGCCCAGGCCCAGCAAGCTTGAATTGATCTTTTGATCATTTTTTGCGCTATTGCCGGCACTGGGCTCTTCGGTAGTCAGTTGGTCATTACGCACATTGGCCTGCAAAGTGAGCGCGTCTAAGGACTGGGTGACGCCTAGGTAAGACCCAAGTGCGGATTTGCGCATCTCGTAAGCGCTGTCTCCCTCGCCCTCAAAGGACGATTGCGCGTAATCTAGACCAAAATTGATCAGTGTCGCAGGCAGTATCTGGTAGGTGTTTGACCAGCGCAGTTCACGCTGCGTGCCGGTGGAAAGTCCGTTTTTAAAGGATCCGTCGCCCGCCGTGTACAGCACCCCGTTGCGGGAGTCTTCATAGCGCATTTGCGAGAGCGAAAAATCCAAAACACTAGACCAGCTCTGCGTCCATGTGCGCTTGACAAAAGCGCTGAGGTTTTGGGTTTCCCGCTTTAGCAGGTTCTTCTCCGTGCTGGTACCGAAGGCATCATCATAATCATCCGAACTGCTGCTAAATTTGAAGCGCAAACCCACTGCGGTATCGGCGTCCATATTCCTGTCCATATTCAAGGCGAAAAAATGACTGGTGTAGCCGTCTTTGTCCGGATTAGCATTTTTCTTTTTGCTGCTATCGATCGCCGAAAAGCCATCCGACGCAGATTGGCCAAGGTTGAGATTTAAGCGAATCCCCTCGAATTCCCCTGCATAACCGGCTTGCAGTTGGCGCGTGTTGGCAGAACCTATACCTACCGAACCATAGGCCTGCGCTTTGCCCTTACCCGTGAGGGTGGTGATACTGATGACGCCACCCACCGCTGCATCGCCATACAAAGCACTGGCATTACCGCGCAGTATTTCAATGCGCTCGATCTGTTGTAGTGGAATATCAATGACCAACAAAGAGCCGATTTGATCCACCGATGAACGTACACCGTCGACCACGATTACGCTGTTAATGCTGTTTTGGCCGCGCAGAAAAAACGAGGTCACAGCGCCCGGTCCGCCATTGCGGGCGAACTCGAAGCCCGCTTCGCCCTGTAACAAATCCGCCAGTGACTGTGCTTGCGAGCGCTGAATGTCTGCGCGCGTGATCACGGAGACGGATGACAAAACATCGGCGAGCGGCTGCTCTACCCGCGTCGCGGTGACCATGACTTGCGGCAAGGCCAGTGCCCCATCATCGGCAAGCGCAAGCCCCGTTGTAGACAAGAAAGAACATGCCAAAGCTGCGCGCAGCGCAGCAGCACGCACGGTGTGAATACCATTTTTCATAAAGATTAAGACCATCAACAAAACCCTCACCGTCTTCCCCGACAGCGCATGGGCGTTACGGCAGCGCGCAAGCGCACCACCACCTTGTTGGCCGGTATCCGGGCTGGTGGCGCGACTCCCATCGCCTTCCCAAGTGCTTGTTCAAGGCACTCAGTGGCTGTGATGGGAGCGAAATCCTTGCGGATTTGTCCACTTACCGTTGCGGGGGCAGCGCAGGTTAAGTTGGCTTTGCGGGGCCTTCCCTCCTGCTTCCCGTTGAACTGCGCCATGTGAACCACAGCGCGAGCACCAACGCGGCCGATTGTAGGCGCACGGCAACACTGCCTCAGGGCGACACTACAATCATCCACCATGGAGCAGGCATCCCCCATTGACCAGATTGCCGAGCGCGTTGAGCGCTTGCTGCTGCGCTACGAGGAATTGCAGCGCACCAACGCCCTGCTAACGCAGCAAGTGGCCACCTTGACCCAAGAGCGCGATTCTTTCAAATCTCGCCTGTCCGCCGCCCGCTCCCGGGTCGATGCCTTGCTCGAGCGCATTCCCCAGAACGCTGCCCCAGTCGCCGCGACTGGGGCACCTAGCCCCACCGATAGCCGCTTTTGACCACCATGAAACAACTGGAAGTGCAAATCATGGGCCAGAGCTATTTGCTGGGCTGCCCCGAGGGCGGCGAAGAGCAGTTGCTCAAGGCCGTGCAGCGCGTGGATGCGGGCATGTGCAAGATTCGCGACGCCGGCAAAGTTAGGGCGCGTGACCGGATCGCCGTGCTGGCGGCGCTCAACCTGGCTTTTGACGTGGTGTCTGCCAATGGCAAACTGCCTGCAGACCTGGCCGTCGAGGGCGGCCCGGCACTGACGCTGAACCGGCGCCAGAGCGATCGGGTGCTGGAGCCGCTCATCAAACGCCTGGACAAAGTACTGGCCAACGACGGCCTGCTGTTCTAGCCCTTCTTGCGCGCTTTGACCCCTACAATGGTCAGGGTCTGCGGTTCCACCGGGCTTTTTATTTCCTGAACCAATGCTCATTGAGCCAGGGCTTGGAATATCGCTCCCCAGGCGTGATCATCTCGCGTTAGATGGACCCAATGGGGTGCTGACCTCGCCCACCTAAACTGCGGTTTAGGATGCGGGTCTGGTGGCCCACCGCAGACACCTTTGCTCCTCCTGACTATTTTCCAGTCGCCCTTATGTTTGAACCCCTCATGGTGATGGAACTGGCCGTACTCGGCCTAGGCGCAGGATTGCTGGCTGGCATGCTGGGCATTGGCGGGGGCATGCTGATTGCGCCCTTTGTCAGCATCATCTTGGAACGGCGTGGCGTGGGCACCGATATCAGCGTGAAGATGGCGATTGCCACTTCCATGGCTATGATTGTGTTTACCAGCCTGTCCAGCGTGCGCGCCCATCACCAGCGTGGCACGGTGCGCTGGGATATTGTCAAAGCGCTAGCACCGGGCATTGCCTTAGGCGGCGCGCTGGCCAGCGCAGGGCTTTTTGCCATCCTCAAAGGCAGCGCCCTATCGCTCATTTTTGCCGGCTTTGTAGGTTTCTCAGCCACCCAAATGCTGCTTAACCGCCAGCCCAAAGCCAACCGCGAGTTGCTCGGCTGGAAGGGCCAGACGCTGGCCGGTGGCGCCATTGGCTTTCTGTCCGGTCTGGTCGGCGCGGGCGGCGGTTTTGTCAGCGTACCGTACATGGTGGCGCACAACGTGCTGATCCTCAATGCCGTCAGCACCAGCGCGGCACTGGGCTTTCCCATCGCGTTTTTCAACACCATCGGCTACATCGTTTCGGGCTGGCACAACGAGGCCTTGCCCCCCTGGTCCCTGGGCTATGTCTGGCTGCCAGGCCTCTTGGTCACCGCATTTTGCAGCGTGTGGACTGCCCCCTTAGGCGCCAAGCTGGCACACCGCCTGAACCTGGTCATGCTCAAGCGCCTATTTGCCATCATGCTCTATGGCTTGTGCGCTTATATGGCCCACAAAGGTTTGAACGCCTAGGCGCCCTGCCAATTGCGCCCATAAAAAAGGCCGACTCGCGTCGGCCTTTTTGCTGAAGGCTTGACAGCCCGAAGCAACTTAGCCCATGTGCAAACCGCCGTTCACCGAGAAGTCGGCGCCGGTGGCGTAGCCGCCTTCTTCCGACGCCAGCCAGGCGATGATGGAGGCGATCTCGCTGGGTTCGCCCAGGCGTTTGACCGGCACGGTGGCGACGATCTTGGCTAGCACGTCTTCGCGGATGGCTTTGACCATATCGGTGCCGATATAGCCAGGGCTCACGGTGTTGACCGTCACGCCTTTGGTCGCCAGCTCTTGGGCCAGAGCCATAGAGAAACCATGCATGCCGGCTTTGGCAGCCGAATAATTGGTTTGACCCGCCTGGCCTTTTGCGCCGTTGACCGACGAGATATTGATGATGCGGCCCCAACCTTTTTCCACCATGTCGGCGACCACTTGCTTGGTCACGTTGAACATAGAGTTTAGATTGGTCTCGATCACCATGTCCCAGTCCTCACGGCTCATTTTCAGGAACATGCGGTCGCGTGTGATACCGGCGTTGTTCACCAGCACATCGATCACGCCATGCTCGGCCTTGGTCTTGGTGAAGGCCGCCACGGTGGAATCCCAGTCGCCCACATTGCCCACCGACGCGTAAAAGG
>CAMCJY010000023.1 GCA_945875225.1 Comamonas sp. lk
GCCGGTGGGCTTGGGAAAGACTGCTCCAAATCGAAGCCAGCGGCAGGAGTGACTGTTGCTCATCGGCACTAAGCTGTTCCCAGAGCGGTTCTGAGTCAGTAATGACCGTTCCGCTAACCACTGCCCCATTGTTTACAGCTTGTGCGGCAGCTAGGCCTGTAAGCAAAATCAGCGCACAGGCGCCCAGCCAAGCAAGCAATGAAGATTTGAAGTGTGCCAAAAAGTGCATGAGGACGTTTAGTCCCCGATTCTATTCCTGCGCAGCCTTTTTCAGGTACTGCAGAAAGCCGGGATCGGTGTAGGCGGTCGGCGGCAAATCGGCTGTCAGCAACTCGGCATCGACCTCAGCCAACTCGTAGGCCCGTTCCTGGTCTTGCAGCGCTGCGATGGTCACTAAACCCAGTACCAGGGCCAGAAATGGCAAAACGGCGGAGGCACGGGTCCAAAATCCCGGCGGATGTGCACCCAAAGTTTCAGTAGCATTTTGCGCACCGGCCAGAACAGGCGCTAGCTGGAGCTCGGTGACGCGGCGTTTTGCCAGAGCCTGCATCCGACCCGCGCGCAGACGCTCGCTAATACTGCGGGGTAGATCCAGCGAACCCTTTTCCAGGCGAGCGGCGATCCGGGCGCCGAAGTACGCCTCGGTAGGGCTAACCGTGTCGGTCGGCTCAGTGAATATTTTCATGGATCAATCCCCTTTAATCGTAAAGCTTTAGCCAATGCACTCACCGCCCGGGAACAGTGCGTCTTGACGCTCCCCTGGGAGCAGCCCATGGCGGAGGCGGTTTCCGCCAGATCCAACTCCTCCCAGTAACGCATCAGAAAGGCCTCCCGTTGACGTGTGGGTAGATTTTGAATCTCCAACTCTATCGCGTGCAAAGTTTGGGCGCGCTCGGCCTGTGACTGGCTGCTTTCCTGCTGGAGATTGTCAGAATTGGAGAGCAAAGCCTCCAAAACGTCGAATTCGCCGTCGCCCATCGCGCTGTCAAAGTCGCCTAAGGGGGTGAAAAGCGCGTTGCGGGTCTTTTGGCGGCGGAACCAGTCCAAGGTGGTATTGCTCAGAATCCGCTGGAACAGCATGGGCAGTTCCTCAGGAGATTTGTGCCCATAGTGCTCGGCAAGTTTCATCATGCTGTCCTGCACGACATCGAGCGCGGACTCTTCGTTGCGCACATGGTAAAAAGTTCGCTTAAACGCCCGCTTTTCAACGCCACGCAAGAACGCATCGAGTTCGCGTTCAGTTGCCAAAAGGACTCCAATGCGAGCGCCAAAAAGGCGCTAGTGGGGTCGTTTGCTTGCAGCTAAGTCTCATAAGAGTGCGCAAATTATCGCACCGCGGCAGCGTTCTGGATTTGTCGGCCTGGTGCGACTCCTGATTGATGCCATAATACGTCTTTCGTTCAAAAAGCAAACGGGTTCTGGTCCGGCGCAGCATTCAATGCGTCTATGGCCAAAATCTTAAGTCCCGACGAGGCACCAAAAGTGTTTACGAAGGGGCACCCAAGGTGTTTCGTTAGAGAAATTCGCAAAGGTTCATCATGGAAATATCCAAGGCCGAATTGGCCTCTGCTGCCGCTGCTGCGGCGAACTCAAAATCCGCTAGTGTCCCTGAATTGCGCGGCGCCGAGATTTTGATCAAGGCCCTGCAGGCCGAGAATGTGCAGTACGTTTGGGGCTATCCCGGCGGCGCAGTACTCCATATTTACGACGCGTTTTATAAGCAAAACACGATTCAGCACGTGCTGGTGCGCCATGAGCAGGCGGCGGTACACGCTGCTGACGGCTATGCCAGAGCGACCGGTGAGGTCGGCGTTGCTTTGGTAACGTCGGGGCCGGGCGTTACCAATGCGGTGACTGGCATTGCCACCGCCTATATGGACAGCATTCCCATGGTGATCATCACCGGTCAGGTGCCAACCCACGCCATCGGCCTGGACGCTTTCCAAGAGTGCGATACCGTGGGCATTACACGTCCCATCGTGAAGCACAATTTTTTGGTCAAAGATGCCCGCGATATGGCGGACGTTATGAAAAAGGCCTTCCATATTGCGCGTAGCGGCCGTCCCGGTCCGGTCGTGGTCGATATTCCCAAGGATGTGTCCTTCAAGAAAGTTCCCTACAAAGGCTACCCGGCCAGCGTGGAAATGCGCTCCTATAACCCGGTGCGTAAAGGCCACGGCGGGCAGATCCGCAAAGCTTTGCAGCTCTTACTCGCGGCCAAGCGTCCCTATATCTACACCGGCGGCGGCGTGTTGCTCAGTGATGCCTCGATCCAATTGCGAACCCTGGTAGATATGCTGGGCTACCCTTGCACCAATACCCTGATGGGTTTGGGCGCTTATCCGGCCTCGGACCGCAAGTTCCTGGGCATGCTGGGGATGCATGGCACGATTGAAGCGAACAATGCCATGCAAAACTGCGATGTGTTGTTGGCCGTTGGCGCGCGCTTTGATGACCGAGTGATCGGCAACCCCAAACATTTCGCGCAAAACGAGCGCAAGATCATCCATATTGATATCGATCCCTCCAGCATTTCCAAGCGCGTGAAGGTGGACATTCCGATCGTTGGTGATGTCAAGGAAGTGCTTAGCGAGCTGATCGCAATGATCAGGGAAAGCACGGTCAAGCCCGACGCCCATGCGCTGGGCGCATGGTGGGACACGATTGAAGGCTGGCGCGCGCGCCAGTGCCTGAAATATGACCATGGCAAAGGCGATGTGATCAAGCCTCAGTTTGTGGTCGAGACCCTGTGGAATATGACCAAGGATGCCGATACCTACATCACATCCGATGTCGGACAGCACCAGATGTGGGCGGCGCAGTATTACCGCTTTGACCAACCCCGGCGCTGGATTAATTCGGGTGGCCTGGGCACCATGGGCGTGGGTATTCCTTACGCTATGGGTATTAAGCTGGCAAAGCCCGAGAGCGAGGTGTTTTGTATTACGGGTGAGGGCTCGGTGCAGATGTGTATTCAGGAGCTTTCAACCTGTTTGCAATACAACACGCCGATCAAAATCATCTCTTTGAACAACCGGTATTTAGGAATGGTGCGCCAGTGGCAAGAGATGGAGTATGAAGGTCGCTATAGCCATAGCTACATGGATGCCCTGCCCAATTTCGTGAAACTTGCCGAGGCCTACGGTCATGTGGGGATGCTGATTGAGCGCCCGCAAGACGTGGAGCCGGCTTTGCGCGAGGCACGGCGCCTGAAGGATCGCACTGTGTTCATGGATTTTCGGACCGACCCGACAGAAAACGTCTTCCCCATGGTGCAAGCGGGCAAGGGCATTACCGAAATGCTGCTAGGTTCGGAAGATCTGTAAGCGCCAAAGTTGGCATTTAATTAACCATTGACTGACAAATCTATTGCTTGCCAAGCCTGTGCGTTACCGCGCGCGGGGGAGGGCGGTGAAAAGAGGCGTCTATTTTTATGAAACACATCATCGCTGTTTTGCTGGAAAACGAACCCGGCGCCCTGTCCCGCGTGGTCGGCTTGTTTTCTGCGCGAGGGTACAACATTGAGTCATTAACGGTGGCACCCACTGAAGACCCCAGCTTGTCGCGCATGACCTTGCAGACTAATGGCTCAGACGACGTGATTGAGCAGATCACCAAGCATTTGAACCGCCTGATCGAGGTGGTCAAGGTGGTGGATTTGACCGAAGGCGCGTACATCGAGCGCGAACTCATGATCGTCAAGGTGCGCGCTGTGGGTAAAGAGCGCGAGGAAATGAAGCGCATGGCCGATATTTTCCGCGGCCGGGTCATCGACGTCACGGACAAAAGCTACACCATAGAGTTGACCGGTGACCAGGCAAAAAACGATGCGTTTTTGCAGGCGATCGAGACGGACGCTATTTTGGAGACGGTGCGAACGGGTGCCAGTGGCATAGGACGCGGTGAGCGGGTGTTGCGCGTGTGAGCGAAGTGGCTTCTTTGCGCACCTTCCAGCGCTTAGCGGGCCGATTGAATTGGTTTTATAACTTGGCGCAGGACGCCATTATTTTTCGGAGAGAAGCATGAAGGTGTATTACGACAAAGACTGCGACCTGAGCCTGATCAAAGGTAAAACGGTGGCCATCATCGGTTATGGCAGCCAGGGACATGCCCATGCCCAAAATTTGAATGACAGCGGTGTGAAAGTCGTTGTTGGCCTACGCAGAGGCGGCGCATCTTGGCCTAAGGTGGAAAAAGCGGGCTTAGAAGTCGCCGAAGTGGCAGATGCCGTGCGCGCAGCCGATGTGGTGATGGTGTTGCTACCCGATGAGCAAATCGGTACGGTGTATACCCAGGATATCGAGCCCAACATTAAATCGGGCGCGTCGCTGGTGTTTGCCCACGGATTTAACGTGCATTACGGCCTGGTCAATCCCCGCGCCGACTTGGACGTCTGGATGGTCGCGCCCAAGGCGCCCGGCCATACCGTGCGCGGAACCTATGCCCAAGGCGGCGGTGTGCCCCATCTGATCGCAGTGCACCAGGACAAATCGGGCCGCACGCGCGATATGGCGCTGAGCTACGCCATGGCCAATGGCGGCGGCAAGGCCGGCATCATTGAAACCAATTTCCGCGAAGAGACGGAGACTGACTTGTTCGGCGAACAAGCCGTTTTGTGCGGTGGAACGGTAGAACTGATCAAAGCCGGTTTTGAAACGCTGGTGGAAGCCGGTTATGCGCCCGAAATGGCCTATTTCGAATGCCTGCACGAACTTAAACTGATCGTGGATATGATTTATGAAGGCGGCATCGCCAACATGAATTATTCGATCTCCAACAATGCCGAGTACGGTGAATATGTCACCGGACCGCGCATTGTGACGGACGCGACCAAAGCGGCCATGCGCCAGTGCCTCAAGGACATTCAAACCGGCGAATATGCCAAGAGCTTTATCTTGGAAAACAAAGCGGGTGCCCCCACCCTGCTCAGTCGTCGCCGGTTGACTGCGGAGCACCAGATCGAGCAGGTCGGCGAGACCTTGCGCGCGATGATGCCTTGGATCAAGAAAAACAAATTGGTAGACCAAACCCGCAACTAATCCGGCTCTGCTTAAATGGAGACGGCGTCCAAAGGCCACTGAGGTGGCCTTTGGTATTTGCAGAGATATGCTGCCTGGGCTGGCTCAGCGTACACTGCATTTGGTGTGCGGTAGCAGTCGAGCTCAGCCGCACGCCCCATCTGAATTACACCAGGATCAATGCATGGACGACAACACGCAGGCTGACGGCGACGAGCCGGTTTTTGTGCGCAAACGGCGCAAAGGCATTTATGTCCTTCCCAATTTATTTACTTTAGCGGCTTTGTTTGGCGGCTTCTATGCAGTGGTAATGGCCATGCAAGGGCATTTCGATCAGTCTGCCATCGGCATTTTTTGCGCCATGGTGTTGGATAGCTTAGATGGACGCGTGGCCCGCATGACCAACACCCAAAGTGCCTTTGGCGAGCAAATGGATTCATTGTCGGACATGGTGTCCTTTGGCGCCGCGCCGGCCCTGGTGTCTTACGAATGGGTGCTTAAGGGGTTGGGTAAATGGGGTTGGTTTGCCGCTTTTGTGTATTGTTCTTGCGCGGCCTTGCGATTGGCTCGTTTCAATGTGAACACCCATGTGGTCGACAAGCGCTATTTCCAAGGGCTTCCGTCGCCCGCTGCGGCGGCCTTGGTCGCCGGTTTTATCTGGTGGTGTACCGATTTAGGTATTGCACCAGCTTCGGTGGCTTGGTTTATGTTCGCTTGGGTGCTTTACGCCGGACTCACCATGGTGACCAACCTCCCGTTTTACAGCTTCAAAGACGTCAGCATGAAGCAAAGCGTGCCTTTCGCCGTTATTGTTTTGATCGCCTTGGGGATCGCCATTATCAATATCGACCCACCGACTGTGATGCTAGGAATTTTTGTGGTGTATGGTTTCAGCGGCTACGTGGTCTACGGGATACGTAAATTTCGAGGCGTTCCGGTCAGCGTGATCAGTACCTCAACGGATGAGCCCGATGAGCGTGGGATGCATAAATAAATTGCCTTACCACTGCGTACATACCCTCAACGGCGCGGCCAAACGCGTGGCCAGACGACGGTATATTGGCAAAACTGGGCGGCGCATGGTCACTGTGACGGGCACGCGCCCGGACTTTATGGTGGCCTTTGCAAAAGCGTACTTGAGCGCCCGCAATGGGATGGAAAACAAGTCCAATCCCCCTGAACCCCGGGCCTAGTTTTTGATTTATATGAATTTGCATCATGTTTCTCATGTAAGTGCTTGATTTGTCAGATTTTTTGATTAAAATGCAATTTTTAACTGACAGAAGGGCGCGCTTAGCGCCTAAAAAGTCGTATTTGGTGCACATTGGCTAAAAAACTTTTAATTTTGTTGTCGCTTTTGCTTTGCCTGGGCATGGCCTTTGCTGCGCAGGATGTCAAGCGCAAGGGCCGCGTGGATCCGCCCCGCCAGCAAATTAAGAGCAAGTGGGTTAAGGCGAAAAATTTCGGTAAAGCGCCTGTAAAGAGCAAAACCAGGAACCAGATTGCGAAAAAGCCAAGTTTTGGCGACGTCGCCGGCTTGCACCGTGCCCCTGATGCGCTGGCGCTCAAGTCCAGCGTGGCTTTCGTGATTGACCAGGACACCAAAGAGGTCTTGTTGCATAAAAATGAACTGGCGGTACTCCCGATTGCCTCGCTCACTAAGTTGATGACGGGCGTGCTGATCAGCGAAGCCCGTCTTCCGATGGATGACTTAATCACCATCAGTCAGGACGACGTAGACATGGAAAAGGGCAGCCGTTCTCGCCTGACGGTGGGCACCAGACTTAGCCGGGGAGAATTGTTGCACCTAGCACTGATGTCTAGTGAAAACCGTGCCGCCTATGCGCTGGGCCGAACTTTCCCGGGAGGAATGCCTCATTTCGTCAGCTTGATGAACGCCAAAGCCGCAGAGCTGGGCATGGCCGCTACCAGTTATGTGGAGCCTACCGGACTCTCCAGCAAAAACCAATCAAGTGCTAAAGACCTTGCTACCTTGGTCAATTACGCTTATGCCGACCCCACCTTGCGTGAGTATTCCACCTCGCCCGGACACCAGGTGGAAGTGGGACGGCGCACTTTGCAGTTCAACAACACCAATCGTCTGGTAAAAAATCCTGACTGGGATATCGGACTGCAAAAAACCGGGTATATCTCTGAGGCTGGTCAGTGCCTGGTAATGCAGGCCAAAGTGGCCGGTCGCAAAATCATCATGGTTTTTCTGGATTCCGCTGGCAAACTCAGCCGTATTGGCGATGCGGAGCGGGTGCGTCGCTGGATGGAGTCCGCACCCATGGGCAGTACCCGCGTGTCCCCGGTTGCCGCACTTGAATTGCCGGGTACGCCAATCAGGCAGTAAGGCCCGGCCTAGTCTCTGGATTTTTCCTAGGCGCCAAACCAAGCCGGCGACTGTTTAGCGATCGCTAAAGCCCAAAGTTTTGGAAATTTCCTTCGCCGTTTCTTTGAGACGCGGCATCCAACTGTCCTCCATGCGGCTGGACGGTGAAGAGATCGACAAACCAGCGATGAGTTTGTTCTGGTCATCGTAAATGCCTGCGGCCATGCAGCGCACACCCAACTCTAATTCTTCGTTGTCGCTGGCTTGGCCATACTGACGCACCCGAGATAACTCGCGTTCTAAGCTAGCCAGCTCGGTAATGCTGTTTTTGGTGTGGCCCTTGAGTCCGGTGCGGGTCGCATAAGCGCGTAGGCGCTGCGGGTCGTCTGCGGCTAGGAATAGCTTGCCAACTGAGGTGAGATGCAAGGGTGCCCGTCCACCAATAGCCCGCACGACTTGCATGCCAGAGCGCTCGCTGTAAGCGCGCTCCACGTAAATAATTTCGTCGCCCTGGCGCATACTCAGGTTGACCGGTTGCTGGGTCAGCTTATGTAACTCGCGCATGGGCGCAATCGCTGCATCGCGGACATTGAGGCGGCCTTTGACCAGGTTGCCTAATTCAAGCAAGCGCATACCCAGCCGATAGCTGCCCGGTTGCGGGCGGTCCGCAAAGCGGCCCAGCACCAGGTCGTTCAAAATACGATGCGCGGTGGAGGGATGCAGGCCGGCTTTGTCACTAATGTCTTTGAGTGTCATCGCCTCTTCGCGCGATGCCAGTACGTTTATCAGCGTAAACATGCGCTCGATGACTTGTACCGATGGCGCCAAGGGGCTGTTGGAGTCTTGTTTGGTCATAGGCAGCGAATTGGAAAACCCGATTTTGCGCTATAGCAAGGGCCGGCTAACAATTAGCGCTAATTTAATAAATTTCACCTCGATCCGCTAGGCAAAGACGCACTATCCTGCCAGCGACCATCGACCAAAATTTGCGAGGGTGAGAAGCGCATTTTGTAGTTCATTTTCTGGCTTTGCGCTATCCAGTAACCCAAATACAGATAAGACAAGCCGAGCGACTTGGCCTGTTGCAATTGCCACAGCACGTTGAACGTACCAAAGCTCGTATTGGCCTGCGGCTCGTAAAAGGTGTATACCGCTGAAATTCCGTCGTCCAGCACATCCAGGATAGACACCATTTTCAGTATGCCGACGCTTTGACCCTCTCCCGGCTCGCGGAATTCAACCAAGCGCGAATTGACCCGGCTTTGAAGTAAAAACTGCGTGTATTGGCTCACGCTGTCCTCTTCCATGCCACCGCCGGAATGGCGTCGGTGCTGGTAGCGCAGATACAGCTCGTAGTGCTCTTGTGCAAAGCCCAGGCTTTGCACTCGAACTTGCAGATTGCCGTGTTGCGTGAGCGCCCGGCGCTGGCTGCGACTGGGGGAAAACCGGGCCACCGGCACACGCAAAGGTACGCAGGCTTGGCAGCCATCACAGTAGGGGCGGTAAGTGAACATACCGCTTCGGCGAAAGCCGCTCTCCACCAGGCCTGAATAGGTGCTGTTATCTATCAAGTGGCTGGGCGTGGCTACTTGGGAGCGTGCCTGGCGAGCGTCCAGGTAACTACACTCATACGGCGCGGTAGAGTAAAACTGCAGGGTCTGCAGTGGCAGATCGTGAAGATTGGTCATAGCGGCTGGTCAGTGGGCTTGCAGCAAATGCTTCCAGCTGTCGGCGGCAAATTCCCACTGGACGGGGGTTTGCGCCCTGGCGGCTTGCATGGTAGCAAGGAATGGCGCACGCTGCACCGGGCGCGCGCCCAGGCGCGACAGGTGGGCGGTAACTTGCTGGCAGTCCATTTGTGGCACCTCGTGCGCTCGGCAGTGGGCAATCAACGCGGAAAGCGCAATTTTGGAGCCATCGCGTATCTTGGTGAACATGGATTCGCCATACACGGCCCGACCCATTGCCACGAAGTACAGGCCCGCCACCATCTCGCCGTCGACCCAGGTTTCCACGCTATGGGCATAGCCTGCATGGTGAAAGTCGATATAGGCCTCAACCATGGCCGGGACAATCCAGGTGCCGTCTTGCCCTTGACGCGGCGCTTCTGCGCACTGGCGTATGACCCCGGCAAAATCGCTGTTCATTCGGATCTCACAACGCGTATCCTGCTGAAAACGGCGCAAGGTTTTTTTCAGCGAATCGTGGACCCTGAATTCACCCGTTGCCAACACCATACGGGGGTCTGGGCTCCACCACAGCGTAGGCTGGGTTTCATTAAACCAGGGGAACACGCCACGCGCGTAGGCATCGCGCAAGGTTTCCACGTCCAGCGCGCCACCCGCTGCCAGCAAGCCCGGCGCATCGCTGCCCGGCCCCCATGTCCTACTCAAGGGGGGAAACGGGTCGCCAGGTAGCATCCAGGTAAGCTCAGGCGTGCTCATCGATGACCCGTCCATACCGCGCGGCAGCGCCTAAGAGCCCAATGCAAAGTAGGCGGGAGGTTAGAATGCTGGCGTCGGGGCGTAGCGCAGCCTGGTAGCGCATCTGGTTTGGGACCAGAGGGTCGAAGGTTCGAATCCTTTCGCCCCGACCAATGTACTTGCCAAAGCACTGTCTTTGGCTTTTTCATTTGCGCCGCTGGCGCGTATTGCTGTCCGTAGCTCAGTTGGATAGAGCAACAGCCTTCTAAGCTGTAGGTCACAGGTTCGATTCCTGTCGGACAGGCCACTTTCATCTGCATTATCTTAGGGTAAAAACAAGGCGCTGGCTCGCAGGCTTGGCCCGCCGACCAGCCAATCTTGAAGCGCTTGGTCCAGCAATGCCGGGTCGCCGGTGCTGAAGCACCGCGTCAGGGAGGATACGGGCGCATGGGCTGTGCCCTTGCTCACAGCTTGCAGCAGATCGGCCGCTTCCAGTACCTGGCGTGTACGCCGCGCGACTGGCTGTCCCGCCTCCAGTAACTGGACCTGCGGCCCCCAAAGATTCCCCAATGTGTCAGTAATCAGTGCGTAATGCGTGCAGCCCAGCACCACGGTGTCAATGTGCGCACCGCCACCCGGGTTGTGCCGCAAGGCCTGTACATAGCGCTGACTCAAGGATTCGATAGCCTGGAGATCGGCTCGTTCTATCGCCGCTGCCAAGCCATCACAGGCTTGCAAGACAAATCGCACCGAGGGCGGTTGGGCGACAAGCAGTGTTTGAAACTTATCGCTGGCCAGCGTGCTGCGGGTGGCCATTACCGCCACCACGCCGCTGGTGCTTTTCGCTGCCGCAGGCTTGAGCGCCGGTTCAATGCCGACGATCGGTAGCTTTGGGTAGCGCTCGCGCAGGCTGGCCACGGCGGCTGCGGTGGCGGTATTGCAGGCCAGCACCAGGGCTTTGACCTGGTGGCTGGTGCACAAGTAATCGGCTAGGCGTTGCGATCGCTTGAGCACATGCGCAGTATCACGCTCGCCATAGGGAGCATGGCCAGCATCGCCGATATAAACGAATTGCTCTTGCGGCAACTCACGCCGCAGTGCCGCCAGCACACCGAGGCCGCCGATCCCACTGTCAAAGACCCCGATAGGACTGTTGGCAGCTGCGGGGCTAGGCATCAGACCTCAGGCCGCTTGTACGGCGATGGTTTTGAACTCGCCGCTGGCGATTTTTTGTTGCCACAGCGCCGGGCCGGTGATGTGGACGCTGGTGCCACCGGCATCCACGGCCACGGTGACGGGCATGTCCACCACGTCAAACTCGTAAATCGCTTCCATCCCCAGGTCGGCAAAGGCCAGGACTTTGGCGTGCTTTATGGCTTTGCTGACCAGATAAGCCGCACCGCCGACGGCCATTAGGTAGGCGCTTTGGTGCTTTTTGATGGCTTCGATGGCTAGCGGGCCGCGTTCGGCCTTACCCACCATGGCAATCAGGCCGGTTTGTGCCAGCATCATTTCGGTAAATCCGTCCATCCGTGTCGCGGTGGTCGGGCCTGCTGGTCCGACGGCTTCGCCGGGCACCGGGTCGACCGGCCCTACGTAATAAATGACCCGATTAGTGAAGTCCACCGGCAAGGGCTCCCCCTTGGCCAGCATGCTCTGGATGCGCTTGTGCGCTGCGTCCCGTCCGGTGAGCATCTTCCCATTGAGCAACAAGGTCTGGCCTGGCTGCCAGACCGCCACTTGGGCAGGCGTCAAGCTGTTGAGGTCCACACGGGTGCTTTTCACATAGTCCGGCGTCCATTGCACCGCGGGCCACAGGTCCAGAGACGGTGGCGTCAGATAGGCCGGCCCGCTGCCATCAAGCACAAAGTGCGCATGGCGGGTGGCCGCGCAATTGGGGATCATGGCCACTGGCTTGCTGGCGGCATGGGTGGGGTAGAGCTTGATTTTTACGTCCAGTACCGTGGTCAGGCCACCCAGGCCCTGGGCGCCAATGCCCAGCGCATTGACCTTGTCATAGAGCTCCAGGCGCAGTTCCTCGGTTTGCGTGAGGGCCTGTCCAGCCGACGATTTGGCCTGCAGGGCATACATATCGATGTCGTCCATTAGGCTTTCTTTAGCCATCAACATTGCTTTTTCCGCGGTGCCACCGATGCCTATGCCCAGCATCCCCGGCGGGCACCAACCCGCGCCCATGGTGGGCACGGTTTTGAGTACCCAGTCCACCACCGAATCGCCCGGGTTGAGCATCACCAGCTTGCTTTTATTTTCCGAGCCGCCACCCTTGGCCGCCACCGTAACTTCCACGGTGTTACCGGGCACCAATTCGGTGAAAATCACCGCTGGCGTGTTGTCCTTGGTGTTTTTACGATCAAATTCGGGGTCGGCGACCACACTGGCGCGCAGGGTGTTATCTGGGTGCAGATAGCCTTGGCGCACGCCCTGGTTGACGGCGTCGTCCAAAGAACCGCTAAAGCCGGCAAAACGCACTTCCATACCCACTTTCAAGAAGACATTGACGATGCCGGTGTCTTGGCAGATCGGCCGGTGGCCGGTGGCGCTCATTTTGCTGTTGGTCAGGATCTGGGCCATTGCGTCTTTAGCGGCTGGGCTTTGTTCGCGCTCATAAGCGCGAGCCAGGTGGGCGATGTAATCCGCGGGGTGGTAGTAACTGATGTACTGCAGGGCGGCCGCGACCGATTCAACGAGGTCGTTTTGGGTAATGGTAGTCATGATGTAAGG
>CAMCJY010000024.1 GCA_945875225.1 Comamonas sp. lk
ATGATGAATTGGTTTTTGAAGTGCCCCAAGCCGAGGTCGATTGGCTGCGCGCTGAGATACCGCGCATCATGGCAGCGGTGGCTCAGCTCAAAGTGCCGCTACTGGCTGAAGTGGGGCTGGGGCCTAATTGGGATCAGGCGCATTAAACCTTGCCACGCTTGGCCTGTTGCACAATAGGCGCCCCAAAGGAACCCCTGTGATTGTTTTTGCCATTTTGATCGGAACCCTGTGCGCGGGTATAGGCAGCGTCTGGGTGGCTGCGATCCTGAGTTTTGGTTTGATGGCGCGCTACACCCAGCACATGCTGAGCATGGCAGCCGGTGCTTTGCTGGCCACTGCGTTCATGCATTTGCTGCCGGAAGCTTTTGAAAGCCAAGCCGGCGCGCATGATTTGTTTATGGCTTTGCTCATCGGTCTGGTATTTTTCTTCCTGCTCGATAAGGCGGAACTTTGGCACCACGGGCATGAACATGGTGCGCATGCCCACAGCCATGCCCACAGCCATGACCATGACCACGCGTCGGTACCTGGCCACACCGGCGGCAGTTGGGCGGTGCTGGCGGGCGATAGCGTGCATTGTTTTGGCGACGGCGTGTTGATTGCCTCGGCCTTTATGGCTGATGTGCGTCTGGGCATGATTGCCTCGGTCGCAGTGCTAGCCCATGAAGTGCCACACCACATGGGCGACTTGGTAATCTTGCGCACCGGCGCCACCGACCGCCAGGCGGCGCTCATCAAGGTGTCCATGGCCGGGTCGGTTACCGCATTGGGCGGGTTGCTGGGTTATTGGCTGGTGGACCAAATGCAGGGATATTTGCCGTTCTTCCTGGTCATCGCCTCCAGTAGTTTTATCTACGTAGCCCTGGCCGATTTGATTCCGCAATTGCAAAAGCGTCTGGGCGGCTTGCAAACCGCTACGCAAATCGCCTGGCTGTTGGCCGGTATTGGGCTGGTTACGGCGGTCAGTACCTTGGCACACGCCAGCTGAGTACTGCGTCATGGTGGGGCGCTAGGATGGGAGGCTGTGAAAGCCTTATTGGACAGCCGATTGCCTTTAATGCCCAATAATGGGCCATCTACAGGCAGCGCTGCATGCGTTTGCCGGCTTGCAGCCTGGCCCCCCCGCCCCCTCGTCTTGAAAATTTTTACTGAATGAAGCATTTGCAGAACAGCGCGCAGTGCACCCGGATGTGCGCCATCGCCACAGCTAGCGCCGCACTTTTATTGACCGCCTGTACCTTGCCGCAGCAACCCAGCGCACCGGTCGCGCCACTGGTGGCGCAGTGGATGGCCCCCTTGCCTCATCAGGGCAAGCCCCTTAGCTTGCAAGATTGGTGGCAGGCCCAGGCGGATGCGTCGCTCTTGCGTTTGTTGGAGGCCGCGCAAAACGCCAGCCCGAACCTGACGCAGGCCCTGGCCGCCATCGCCCAGGCCCGTGCCAGCAGCGCCTCGGCCCGCGCGACTTTGCTGCCTCAGGTGGGCGCCGGCGTATCGCTGAGCCGGGGCGAGAGCCAGCCCGACATCGGCGTTACCAGCACCGCTGCGGCGTCAGTGCAGGCCAGTTGGGAAATCGACCTGGTCGGCGCCAACCAAGTGGTGAAAGACGGCGCATTGGCCCAATTGCAGTCCAGCCAGGCGCAATGGCACGATGCACGTGTGGCCTTGGCGGCCGAAGTGGCCCACGCTTATTACGGCGCGCGCGCCTGCCAGCCTTTGGCCGACAACGCCAGGGTCATCCATCAATCCTATGAAGAGACCGCGCGCCTGTCCGGCCAATTGCTGGCTGCCGGTATGGTGCCTGCCGCCAGTCTGGCGCTGGCCCGGTCTGCGGCTGCCGATGCGCATAGCCGCTGGTTTGAGCAAAGCGCGCAATGCGATCTGGGCATCAAAGCGCTGGTGGCGCTGTCGGCTTTGCCCGAGGCACAGGTGCGCGGCCTGATCGACGCACCCGGCGCGGCGCAAGACGCACCGGGCTTGGCACTGGCCAGCCTGCCCGCACAAACCATAGCCCAGCGCCCGGATGTATTCGCTGCCGAGCGCGAGGTTTTTACCGCTGCCGCTTTGGTGGCCGGTGCCCAGGCGCAGCGCTGGCCACGGCTGACCATCAACGGCTCGATTGGTCCGGCGCAGTTTGGACTTGCCGGCGTGGACAAAAGCCTGACAAGCTGGTCCTTGGGGCCGGTGTCATTGGTGGTGCCGGTGTTTGATGCCGGGCAGCGCCAGTCCAATATCGAGGCATCGCAATTCAACTTCGAAAGCAAAGTGGCGATGTACCAGGCGCGCGTGCGCAGCGCGGTGCGCGAGGTGGAAGAGGCGCTGGTGCAATTGCAATTGAATACCGACCGCAGCGAACAGGCGCAGCGCAGCTACCGCTATGCGCAGCAGGTGCATGAGGCCGTGCTGGCCCGCCAGCGCCAGGGCATGGCCACCGGGCTGGAACTGCAAGAAGCACGCCGTGGTCTGCTGGCCGCCGATGCGCAGCGCACCGGTTTGCAGTGGGAAGGCCGGCGCGCCTGGGTGCGCTTGTACCGCGCCGCCGGTGGTGGCTGGGACAGCGCCAGCGCCGGTGGCGGACCAGCTTCGGTGTTACAGCCTGCGCGCAGCGACACCCAACCATAAGACTGAAAGTTAAGACCTATGCATTTGCCTGATTCCCTGTTTTTTTTACGTTTGCATCTGGCCCCGGCGCGCCCGGCGGCGGGTCATTTTTTGCAGATCGGTCTGCTGCTTTGCGCGCTGGCCGTGTCTGGTGCACAGGCGGCACAAGCGCAGCCTGCAGCCAAACCGGCCTTAACCGTCAGCACCACCCGCGTGCAAAAAACCATGCTGCCCTTGACCTTGGTCGCCAACGGTAACGTGGCTGCGTGGCAAGAGGCCAGTGTCTCAGCTGAAGTGGGTGGTTTGCGCATTGCCGACCTGATGGCCAATGTAGGCGATGTGGTGCAAGCCGGCCAGTTGCTGGCGCAGTTGTCGGCCGACAGTGTGCAGGCCGATGTGGCATTGGCACGCGCCCAACTAGCCGAGGCGCAGGCCGCCGCCAATGACGCAGTCGTGAATGCCGACCGCGCCCGCGCCCTGCAAAACGACAGCGCCCTGAGCGCCCAGCAAATCAGCCAGATGCTGAGTGCCGAGCAAATGGCCAAAGCCCGCCTGGCAGCGGCCAAGGCCGGCTTGGACAGCCAGTTGCTGCGCCTCAAGCACACGCAAATCATCGCGCCCGATAGTGGCACCATCATTGCCCGCAATGCGGCTTTGGGAGCCGTCGTGGCGCCCGGTAGTGAGCTGTTCCGCATGTTGCGTCGCAGCCGTTTGGAATGGCGTGCCGAACTCACTACCAATGAATTGGCACGTGTCGTGGTGGGCGCTGCGGCCCGCATTACTGCGCCGGGCGGCGGCCAGTGGCAGGGCAAGGTGCGCATGCTCGCGCCCACGGTGGATGCGCAAAGCCGCGTCGGCCTGGTCTATGTGGATTTGATGGGTCCTGTGGACAAAAGCGCGGCTGCGCTCAAGCCCGGTATGTATGCGCCGGGCGAATTTGTGTTGGGACAAACCCCGGCCCTCACGGTAGCCCAGCAAGCTGTGGTGGTGCGCGACGGTTTTAGCTATTGCTTCTTGCTGCAAAACGATGGCCGGGTGACGCAGACGCGTATCAGCACCGGCAGACGCGCCAACAGCGCCTCAGGCGCGGTGATTGAAGTGACCGAGGGCCTGCAAGCCGATGCGCTGGTGGTGGCCTCGGGGGCCGGCTTTTTGCGCGATGGCGATAGCGTCAAAGTAGCCGGGCCTGCGCCTGCAGCGCCTGCCAGTGCGGCACGGCCCGCTGCCAGCGCAGCTGCGCAATAAGGGGCGCGTGTGAATTTTTCGGCTTACTCCATCAGGAATCCGATCCCGGCGATCATGCTCTTCGTCTTGCTGACGCTGGCCGGTTTGCTGGCCTTTCGCGGCAGCGTCGTACAGGACTTCCCGGACATTGAATTGCCCATCGTCACGGTGGAGGCCGGCTTGCCGGGCGCAGCGCCGGCGCAAATGGAAACCGAGGTGGCGCGCAAGATAGAAGACGCGGTAGCCACTTTGGCCAGCGTTAAAAACGTGTACACCACCGTGCTGGACGGCAGCGCAGTGGTGACGGTGGAATTTGTGCTGGAAAAGCCGATCAACGAAGCCCTTAGCGAGGTGCGTGATGCGGTCGCCAGTGTGCGTGCCGATTTGCCTTCTGAGTTGCGCGATCCGTCGGTGACCAAAGCCTCAACCGCGGGCCGTGTGGTGAGCACCTATACCGTGCAGGCCGCGGGCAAGCCGGGCATGCAGCTGCGCGATGACGAAGCCATCAGCTGGTTTGTCGATAACACCGTGAACAAGCGTTTACGCGGGGTGCCCGGTGTGGGTGCTGTGAAGCGCCTGGGTGGCGTTTACCGTGAGGTGCGCGTGGAGCTAGATGCCGAGCGCATGGCGGCCTTGGGCGTATCGGCTTTGGATGTGTCGCGCCGCCTCAAAATCGTGCAAATCGAGGCGCCCGGCGGACGCGGTGATATCAGCGGCGCTGAGCAATCGGTGCGTACCATTGCCACCGTGCAAAGCGCGCAGGACTTGGCGCAGCTGGACTTGCCCCTGCCCGATGGCCGCCATGTGCGCCTGGAGCAAATAGCCAAGGTCATGGACACGGTGAGCGAAGCGCGGGCGATTGCCACCCAGGATGGCACCAAAGTCGTAGCCTTTGAAATATTCCGCAGCAAAGGCGCCAGCGAAGTAGCTGTGGCCGAAGGCGCGCGTCTGGTGGTAGCCACGCTTCAGGAAGAAAACCCGGACCTGCGCATCGAGGCGATTATTGACAACGCCGAGCCGGTGCAGGAGAACTTCAAAGGCTCTATGGAGCTGCTGTACGACGGGGCGCTGTTGGCGATCCTGGTGGTGTGGTTGTTCCTGCGTGACTGGCGCGCCACCTTTGTGGTGTCCACGGCCTTACCGCTGTCCATCATTCCCACTTTTTTGGGTATGAAGTATTTCGGCTACACCCTTAATACCGTGACGCTCTTGTCGCTGGCTTTGGTCGTCGGTGTGCTGGTCGATGATGCGATTGTCGAGATCGAAAATATCGCCCGCCATTTGCGTATGGGCAAGTCGCCGTTTCAGGCGGCGATGGAAGCGGCTGACGAGATTGGCATGGCGGTGATTGCCACCACGTTTGCCTTGGTTGCAGTGTTTTTGCCTACGGCTTTTATGGGTGGCGTGCCGGGGCTGTTTTTCAAGCAATTCGGTTGGACCGCGGTGCTGGCGATTCTGGCCTCGCTGATGGTGGCGCGTCTGCTCACGCCCATGATGGCGGCCTATATTTTGCAGCCCGCCCGCAGTGCCGATGGTGCGCCGGTCTTGGTCGAGCCGCCCGATGGCCCGGTGATGCGCGCCTACTTGCGCGCGATGCGATGGTGCTTGCGCCACCGGCTGGTCACGGCCATCGGGGCAGGATTATTTTTTGTCGGCTCGGTGTCTTTGGTGGGCTTGCTACCGACCACCTTTATCCCGCCGGGTGACCGGGGGCAGACGCAGGTCACTATCGAGCTGGCGCCCGGCAGCACCTTGGCGCAAACCGAGCGCATCGCCGAGCAGGCGCGCAAAGAGATTGCCGACATACCGCACGTCGTTAGCATCTTCAGCTCGATAGGCGGTGGCTCCAGTGGCGATGCGTTTGCGCCCGGCGCCGCAGCCGAAGCGCGCCGCGCGGTGCTGACCATTAGCGCGGTGCACCGCAACGATCGCAAAGAAAGCATGCAGGACATTGACGCCCAGATTCGCACCCGCATGGCCGAGATTGCGGGCGCGCGTTTTAACGTGGGCTCGCCTGAGACCGGCGGCAAACTGCAACTGGTGCTCAAAAGTGAAGACCCGCAGGCCTTGATGCAAGCGGCCCAGTTGGTGGAGCGGGAGCTGCGCGACCTCAAGGGCATAGGTAATATCAATTCCAGCGCCTCGCTGGTGCGTCCCGAAATCATTGTGCGGCCCGACAACGCGCGCGCCGCCGACCTGGGTGTGACGGCGGCCAGCATTGGCGAGACGGTGCGCGTGGCCACCGCCGGTGACTACGATGCGGCGCTGTCCAAGCTCAATCTCGCGCAGCGCCAGGTGCCGATTCGCGTGAAGTTGCCCGATGCGGTGCGCGCGGACCTGGCCTCTATCGGGCGCTTGACCGTTGCGGGCAAGCGTGGCCCGGTGATGCTGGCGCAAGTGGCCGACATCCGTATGGACAGCGGACCGGCGCAAATCACCCGCCTCAACCGTAACCGCAACGTGGTGCTGGAAGTGGAACTGGGTAAGCGCACCTTGGGCGAAGTCAATGCCGAGGCACGGGCCTTGCCGAGCTTGGCTAATTTGCCGCCCGGAGTGTCGATTGCCGAACTGGGCGATGCCCAGGAAATGCAAGCTTTGTTTGCCAGCTTTGGCGTTGCCATGCTGATTGGCGTACTGTGCATTTATGGCGTGCTGGTGCTTTTATTCAAAGACTTTTTGCAACCGCTCACTATTTTGGCGGCCCTGCCTTTGAGCATCGGCGGCGCCTTTGTGTTGTTGCTGATCACCGGGCGGGCTTTGTCGATGCCGACCATGATCGGGCTCATCATGCTGATGGGCATCGTTACCAAAAATTCGATTTTGCTGGTGGACTACGCGGTACTGGCGCGAGAAGCGGGCATGGAGCGTTTTGAGGCGCTGGTCGATGCCTGCCGCAAGCGCAGTCGCCCGATTGTGATGACCACCATCGCTATGGGCGCTGGCATGCTGCCCTTGGCCATCGGCTGGGGTGCAGACCCGAGCTTTCGCTCGCCCATGGCAATTGCGGTCATCGGCGGCCTGATTACCTCTACCTTGCTCAGCCTGTTGGTGGTGCCTGCGGTGTTTACCTATATCGACGACCTGGAGCGCTTACTGGTGCGCGTGCTGGGCCGGTCGCGTACAAGGCACAATGGCGCCAGCTCGCCTGAGCCACAAAAGGAACCCGTATGAACGCCCACCTCAAGCCCGAAACCGCTGCAATTGCGCCTGGCACCAATGCCGACTGGCACGCCCGCCGTCTGGCCGCTACGCCGCGCGGCGTGGCCGTGATGGGCGATTTTTTTATCGACTACGCAAAAAATGCCGAGTTTTGGGATATCGAGGGCCGTCGCTTCATCGACTTTGCCGGCGGCATCGCGGTGCTCAATACCGGCCACATCCACCCCAAAGTCCAGGCTGCGATTGCGGCCCAACTGCAGCGCTTTACCCACACCTGCTACCAGGTCGTGCCCTATGCGGAATATGTGTCGCTGGCCGAACGCATCAACGCCATCGTGCCGATCGATGGCCCGACAAAAACCGCATTTTTCTCCACCGGCGCCGAAGCCGTAGAAAACGCCATCAAGATTGCGCGTTCGTACACCAAGCGCAGCGGAGTTATCGCGTTTGGCGGCGCCTTCCATGGGCGCAGCATGTTTGCGGTGGCGCTCACCGGCAAGGTGCAGCCCTACAAGGCCGGTTTTGGCCCCTTTGCCCCCGAGATTTACCACGCGCCCTTTCCTTGCCATTGCGCCAGCCTGGAGGAAACGCAAAAAGCGGTGGAGCAATTGTTCAAGTGCGATATCGAGCCCAGCCGTGTGGCGGCGATTATTTTTGAGCCGGTGCAAGGCGAGGGCGGTTTCAACCCCATTCAAGCCAAGGCGGTGCAATGGCTGCGCGCATTGTGCGATGAACACGGCATCGTGCTGATCGCCGACGAAGTGCAAACCGGTTTTGCCCGCACCGGCAAGATGTTTGCCATGGAGCACTACGGTGTTTCCCCCGATTTGATGACCCTGGCCAAGAGCATGGGCGGCGGCACCACCTTGTCCGCCGTGGTGGGCCGCAGCGCCATCATGGACGCGCCTAACCCCGGCGGCTTGGGCGGCACCTATGCCGGTCACCCCTTGGCAATTGCCGCGGCGCATGCGGTGCTCGACGTCATGGCCGAAGAACAGCTGCCAGCGCGCGCCCAGGTCTTGGGTGAGCGTTTGGTGGCGCATCTGCATAAAGCCAAAGCCGCTAATGCTTGTATCGGCGATGTGCGCGCCTTGGGCGCCATGGTGGCTTGTGATTTTGTCAGTCCGCAGACTGGTGCGCCCGACGCCGACAAGGCCAAACAAGTGCAGCAAGCAGCCCTGAAAAAAGGCCTGCTCTTATTGACCTGTGGGGTCTATGGAAATGTGCTGCGCTTTTTGTTCCCGTTGACGATCGAAGACGCGGTGTTCGACGAAGGGCTGGACATCCTGGCGCAGGTACTGGCCTGATTGAAGGCCGGTTTGGGTATGGCAGATAGGTCCTTGGACGAACGTATGCTTGCGCTGCAAGCACAGGGTATCCACTCCGTTTTAGCTCAGTTTTGCGACATCCATGGCGTGGCCAAAGGCAAACTGGTTCCGCTGGAAAACTTGAAAGAATGGGTGGAGCAGGGTGCCGGTTTTGCCGGACCCAGCATCTGGGGCACGGGCCTGCCGCGCCACGGCGCTCGCAGCGAATACTACGGCCGTGTGCAGCTAGAAAGCCTGCGCCCCTTGCCCTTTATGGCAGGTGTGGCGCATGCGGTCTGCGATGGCTTTGCCGGCGGTCAGCCGCTCGCTACTTGCTCACGCCAAGTCCTCAAAGCCGCCACCGATGCATTAGCCCGGCGCGGCTGGACGATGTGGGTCGGCATCGAGCCTGAATTTTTTCTATTGCGCCAAGATGCCGCAGGCCACTGGACGCTGGCCGACGCACAGGACGCGCTGGACAAACCTTCGTACGACCTCAAAGCCATCCAGCGCAACTATGCGTTTTTAGACGATATGCGTGTAGCACTGGGCGCTTTGGGTTTTCGCTTGCAGCAGATGGACCATGAAGACGCGTGCGGCCAGTATGAAATCAACTATGCGCACGACCATGCGCTGGCCGCTGCTGACCGCTATATGCTTTTTAAGCTCACGGCCCATGCGATAGCCCAGCGCCATGGGCAGGTGTTTAGCAGCATGCCCAAACCGCTGGCGCAGGCGCCGGGCAGTGGTTTGCATTTCCATATCAGCATCACCGATGCACAGGGCAGGGCGGTTTTTGCCGATGCGGCCGCTAGCCTGGGCCTGAGTACGGCAGGCCACCAGTTTGCGGCAGGCTTGTTACACCATGGCGATGCACTGGCCGCGCTGTGCGCTCCTACCGTCAATAGCTACAAGCGCCTGGCCAGCAGCCCTAGCGCCTCGGGCACGACCTGGTCGCCGGTGTGGAAGGCCTATGGCGACAACAACCGCACCTGCTTGCTGCGCACCGTGGCAGGCCGCATGGAGTGGCGCTTGCCCGATCCGTCTTGCAATATCTACGCGGCCCTGGCTGGGGTGCTGCATGCCGGTTTTCAAGGAATAGACAGCGCCATGGCGGCGCCCGCGCCTTGCAACGAAGACTTGTATACCCGCCAGGCTAGCGGCCAGCCCATGCCCGCGCGCCTGCCCAAAAACCTCGAAGAGGCTATAGACGCACTACAAGCGGACAGCGTGCTGCGCACTGCCGTGGGCGAAGCCTTTTGCGCCCAGTGGATCGCCCAAAAGCGCGCCGAGTGGGACAGCTATGCCCAGCACGTCAGCGCCTGGGAAATGCAGCGCTACGCCGACGCGTTTTAAGGGCGCACTGCCGCGTTCGCGGCGGGCCTTTCGCAGGCCCGACGCTTCTTCCGTATTGGGGGAAATAGGGCTTCAAAGCCACCAGGGTGCTATTTCGTATTAAGAAATATTCATAATTCATGGTGAAAAAATGCTTCTAAGTTATTGATTTTATTAGAATAATAATTAGTCTTATATAAGACATAAGATTGGTTCTGAGTCTTATATAAGACTTACAATTGCGGCACTGCACCATGCGCCACGGTGGCCTGGGCACCGATTAACCACAAGGAGTTTTTATGCCGCAAGCACTCAAGGAACAACTGAGCCGCGAACAACAAGTCGCACAACTGGAAAAAGACTGGGCCACCAACCCGCGCTGGAAAGGTATCAAGCGCGGTTACTCGGCAGCCGATGTCGTCCGCCTGCGCGGCTCCTTCCAGGTCGAGCACACGCTGGCCCGCCGCGGTGCCGAAAAATTGTGGGACTTGCTGCACGACGAGCCCTATGTCAACTGCCTTGGCGCGCTCACCGGCGGCCAGGCCATGCAACAAGTCAAGGCCGGCGTGAAAGCCATTTACCTCTCCGGTTGGCAAGTCGCCGCCGACAGCAATGAATACTCCGCTATGTACCCGGACCAATCCTTGTACCCCGTGGACTCGGTGCCCAAAGTGGTGGAGCGTATCAACAACTCCTTTACCCGTGCCGACGAAATCCAGTGGTCCAAAGGCGTAGGCCCCGGCGACAAAGGTTATATCGACTACCACGCGCCTATCGTGGCCGATGCAGAGGCCGGCTTTGGCGGCGTGCTCAACGCCTATGAACTGATGAAAGCCATGATTCGCTCGGGCGCGGGCGGCGTGCACTTTGAAGACCAATTAGCCTCGGTCAAAAAATGCGGCCACATGGGCGGCAAAGTGCTGGTGCCTACCACCGAAGCCGTGCAAAAACTCAAAGCAGCGCGCATGGCGGCCGACGTGTATGGCGTGCCCACGCTGGTGATCGCCCGTACCGACGCCGAAGCGGCTGATCTAGTGACCAGCGACTTTGACCCCATCGACCAACCCTTCCTGACCGGTGAGCGCACGGCCGAAGGTTTTTACAAAACCCGCAAAGGCATGGACCAGGCCGTGGCCCGTTCGGTGGCCTATGCTGAGTACGCCGACCTGGTGTGGTGCGAAACCGGCACGCCCGATCTGGACTTTGCGCGCAAATACGCCGAAGCCGTGCACGCCAGACACCCCGGCAAGATGCTGGCTTACAACTGCTCGCCGTCGTTTAACTGGAAGAAAAATTTGGACGATGCCACCATCGCCAAGTTCCAGCGCGAACTCGGCGCTATGGGTTACAAATACCAGTTCATCACGCTGGCCGGTATCCACAATATGTGGTACCACATGTTTGACCTGTCACAAGACTACGTAAAGCGTGGCATGACCGCCTATGTGGAAAAAGTGCAAGAGCCCGAATTCGCTGCCCGCGACCGTGGCTACAGCTTTGTGTCGCACCAGCAAGAAGTGGGCACGGGCTACTTCGACGAAATCACCACCGTCATCCAAGGCGGCCGCTCCAGCGTCACCGCGCTGACCGGCTCCACCGAAGAAGAGCAGTTCCACTAAAGCGCTGACCTGCACCCCCGCCGCTCTAGGCGTGGGTGGTTAAAGTGAGATAAAAGGGCGGGTACGTTAGTGCTCGCCCTTTTTCATTGACTTTTTGGGCCGCCCGTAGGTTTGGCTGTAACCCAAAAGTAGGTATTTATGGTATATTTTTTATACCATGGCAGATTTTGAGTTTGATTCCGAAAAGAGCGATATCAATCGGCTCAAGCAAGGGATCAATTTCATCGAGGCCCAATTGCTTTGGGATGACCCTATGTTGCTAGAGATTCCGGCCAAGACAGCGGACGAACCCCGGTTCCTGGTCATCGGGCTCATTGGCCTCAAGCATTGGTCTGCCGTTATCACCTATCGAGGAGCTAAGGTGCGATTAATCTCCGTTCGCCGCGCACGCATTGAAGAGGTAGCACTGTATGAAAGTTAAAGAATTCGAAGCCCGATTTGACGCCGGCGAGGACCTGACTGAGGCCCTGGATTTGTCCCAAGCCAAACGCGTCCAGCAAGTACAAAAACGCGTCAACGTGGATTTCCCGACCTGGATGATCGACTCCTTAGATCGCGAAGCCAGCCGGATGGGCGTGACGCGTCAATCCGTTATCAAAGTTTGGTTGGCTGAGCGACTCACAGCAAGCGCTGCAAAGTAATTTATTGGCGCTGAATGATTCGATTTTGGAAACACAGATCGGTTATGGGTAAATAATCGATAGTGCTAGCGGGGCAGGGATAAAACACCGCGTCTTACATCCCCGCCACCAAGCCATCCCTGCGCGCATCACTCGCCGCCACATAGCCTTCCTTGCCCGGATCGCCAGCGCGCCAGATGAATTGGCCGGCGCCGAAGTCTTGGTAGCTGTCGTTCATCACTTCCATCTGGTGGCCGCGCGATGCCAAGCCTTGCACGGTGTCGGTGGCCATGCCAGATTCGACGTTGATGGCCAGGCCGGTGTTAAAGCGCCAGCGTGGTGCGTCGCAAGCGGCTTGCGGGTTTTGCCCGTAGTCCAGCATGCGCACCAGGGTTTGCACATGGCCTTGGGGTTGCATATTGGCGCCCATCACGCCAAAGCTCATCACCGGTTGGCCGTCCCGCGTTAGAAAGGCGGGGATGATGGTGTGAAAAGGCTTTTTGCCCGGCGCCACTAAGTTGGCGGTATTGAGCGCATTGGGGTCGGTGCTGAAGCCAT
>CAMCJY010000025.1 GCA_945875225.1 Comamonas sp. lk
GACCGGCTGGCGCCTGGGCTGGATGGTGCTCCCTGCGGCCCTGGTGCCGGTGATAGAGCGGCTGGCGCAAAACCTGTTTATCTGCCCGAGTACGATTGCCCAGCACGCTGCGCTGGCCTGCTTTGAAGAGGAGAGCATCGCGCTGTACGAAAGCCGCCGTCAGGCTTTTGCACAGCGGCGCGATTACTTTGTACCGGCGCTCAATGCGCTGGGGCTGAGCGTGCCGGTGATGCCTGACGGCGCTTTTTACGCCTGGGCCGATTGCACCGATGCCTGCGCGCACTTAGGGATCAAAGACAGCTGGGATTTTTCCTTTGCCGTGATGGAGCGCGCCCATGTCGCCATCACGCCAGGGCGCGATTTCGGCCCTGCCCACGGCGCGCAATTTGTGCGTTTTTCCACCGCCAGTTCCATGGAACAATTGCATACCGCTATTGATCGGCTGCGGGCCATGCTGGCCAGATAATACGCGCTTCGCAGCAGGCGTTTTTCACCTACAAGGCCTCTCCATGAATCAGGACCTCGATATTTTTCAACTCGTGTTGCACGCCAGCTTGGTGGTGCAGTTGGTGATGCTCTTATTGATGCTGGTATCCATTGCAAGTTGGTCGGCCATCTTTCGCAAAATATTTGCACTGCAGCGCGTCAAATCACTCAACGAAGCGTTTGAGCGCGAATTTTGGTCAGGCTCCAGCCTCAACGAGCTCTACACCACGGCGGCGAGCAAAGGTGTCAACTCCGGCCCTATGGAACGCATCTTTGCCAGCGGCATGCGCGAATTTCAAAAATTGCGAGAACGCCGTGTCAATGACGTCGCCACTTTGATGGACGGCGCCCGCCGCGCCATGCGCGCCAGTTTCCAGCGCGAGATGGACGAAGTGGAAAGCAATTTGTCTTTCCTGGCCTCGGTTGGCTCGGTATCGCCTTATGTGGGCCTGTTCGGCACGGTATGGGGCATCATGCACGCCTTTACTGGTCTGGCGGCTTTGCAGCAAGTGACGCTGGCGACCGTGGCGCCGGGTATTGCCGAGGCGCTGGTGGCCACCGCGATTGGGCTGTTTGCCGCTATTCCGGCGGTCGTTGCCTACAACCGTTTTGCGCGGGACCTGGAGCGCATTGCCATCAGCCAAGAAACTTTTATCGAAGAGTTTTCCAACATCCTGCAGCGCAATGTCAGCGCGCAGGCCACTACCAGCGCGCCGCGTTAAACCCATGGTGCTGCCATTGCATCTAGGACAGGAGTAGCCCATGCCCGCAGTCAGTTCCCGGGGTCGCGGCAGACGCACCATCAGCGAACCCAATATGGTGCCCTTCATCGATGTGATGCTGGTGCTGCTGATCATCTTTATGGTGACTGCGCCCCTGATTTCACCGAGCGTGGTGGACCTGCCCAGCGTGGGCAGCGCGGCCAAGCAAGCGGATGTGGTGATTCAGATCATCGTGGGTAAAGACAACACCCTGGAAATCAAAGGCCAAGGTGCTGCCAGTGCCGTCACCCTAGAGAACCTGGCCGGTGCGGTGCACAAAGCCCAAGCAGCCCATCCGACCAATACGAGCGCTGTGGTGATTAGCGCGGACAAAAGCGTGCAGTATGAGCGGGTGGTCAAGGTCATGGATACCTTGCAGCGTGCAGGCATTGCGCGCATCGGCTTGTCGGTGCAACTGGCACCCTGAACAGCATGGCCACGGCCCAGGCACACAGCGATTTTTTGCCACCACCTGCTCCGGGTTTGGGCCGGGCCTTGGTGCTTGCGCTGATTGCGCATGGCTTGCTGGTGCTAGCCCTGACGTATGCTGTGCACTGGAAGGGGGAAACGCCAATGACTACCTTCAGTGCCGAAATGTGGGCACCCTTGCCGATAGAAGCCGCCCCACCCGCGCCGGAGTCCGAACTGCCAGCGCAGCAAGTGGAACCCACCGTCGCGCCAAGTGCCCCGGCGCCCGAACCTCCACGCGCCGCGCCGCCGCCCGGCCCCAAGCTGGATGCGGACATTGCCACGGCCGAGCGCAAAGTGCAGGATAGAAAGAATCAGGACGAACGTCGACGAACCGAAAAGCGCGAACTGGCGCAGCGCAAAGAAGAAGCACTGAAAGTCGAAAAGCAAAAAGCCGAGGCCTTGGCCGAGCAGACCAAGAAGGAGCAAACATCCAAACTGAACAAAGCCGAAGAGACCAAGCGGCGCAAGGAGCTTGACGCCGCGAAGGCGCAAGAAGCCAAGCGCCTAAAAGACATTGAAGCAGCCAAAGCCGCTGACGAAAAGCGCCTAAAAGACCTGGAAATCGCCAAGCAGCAGGAAGCTGATCGTCTGCGCGAAGAGCAGGCGCAAAGCGAGAATCTGCGCAAAGACGCGCGTGAACGCGCCCTCAAACTCGCCGGTGCGGCCGCCGGCAGTGGAAGTGCCAGTTCGACTGGAACTGCCGCCCAAAGCGCCGGCCCCAGTGCCAATTACGGCGCCAAGGTGGTCGCTGCGATTCGGCCGAATATTGCACCCATCAAGGAATTGAGTGCCAGCCTGACAGCGGAATACGATGTCTATACCGATGCCAGCGGGAAAATCATGAGCGCCAAAATCCGCAAACGTAGCGGCGACGCCTACTGGGACGATGCGGCGCTTAATGCGATTTTGAAAACCGAAAAACTACCGTTTGACGAGAACGGGCGGGTGCCCTCCCCCATGACTATCAGCCTGCGCCCGCGCGACTGACGCCACCTCAAGCCAGGGCGCGCCGCCCTTATTCGTAGGCCACGACCGCACGCCCCTGGTCGGCATGGGCGCGCCAGCGGGCCAGCGCGGCATCACTCGGGTAAAAGCGGGCAGCCTCGCCCAGTTGCAGCTCGGCGCAGGCGCCCTCTGCGGGCAGGCCCTGCGGGCGGGTGGCGGGTGGGCATTCCAGAACAAAACGCACCGCCAAGCCGCGCACCAATTCGCCCTGCTCGCTCATTTCGCGCTTGGCAGGAAACTCGCGCAGCAACTGGGCCACATCGGGCGCACGGCCATCGGCTTTCACTGCGACGCGTAAATAGCGCCCGAAGCGGCAACGCGCCTGCTCCAGGTCCCACATCTGGGTAATCGTCAATTGCATACCGCCGGAGAATCGATCGGCCTGCACTTTGCCCATGGCAATGACCAGCGCGTCTTCCTTGAACCAGTGCTTGTGCGCGTTGATCAGCGCTTCTTCGGCGCGCGCCTCGATGGCGCCGGATTTGTCGTCTAGTTTGAACAGCGCCAGTTTGCCGCGCTGGCCATTGATGATGCGCATATCGGTGACGATGCCCGCCAGCAACTGCGGCTCGCGGGTTTCCAGCAACTCCTCAATCGGGCGCTTGGCAAAGCGGCGCACTTCCTGCGCCACCTCGTCAAACAAGTGGCCGGACAAATAAAAGCCGATAGCGGTTTTTTCTTGGGTGAGCCGCTCCTTAACGCCCCAGGGCAAGGCCGCCACCAATTCGGGTTCCTGGGTGCTGGAGCCATGGTCATCGCCGTCACCCATGTCAAACAGTCCGACCTGGTGCACATTGGCGCTGGCGGCCGCTGCAAATTCAAAGGCCCGGTCCACCGAGGCCAGCAGGCAGGCGCGGTTGAGTTCCAAGGTGTCAAAAGCACCGGCTTTGATCAGCGCCTCGATACAGCGCTTGTTGATACGACTGCGCTCGACACGGCGGCAAAAATCAAACAGACTGGTAAATGGCCCGGGCTCTGCCGTAGGACCGCGCCCCTCGCGCCCTGCCACGATCGCCTCAATGGCCTGCTGCCCCGTGCCTTTAATGGCACCTAAGCCATAACGGATTTCGCCGTTGGAGATGGGTTCGAAGCGGTGTACGCCACGGTTGATATTGGGCGGCTCAAACTGGATGCCCAGGCGCTCGGCGTCTTCAAACAAGAGTTTGAGCTTGTCGGTGCTGTCTATCTCCACCGTCATATTGGCGCAGAAAAACTCGGCCGTGTAATGCACTTTGATCCAGGCCGTGTGGTAGGCCAGCAGCGAGTAAGCGGCGGCATGCGACTTGTTGAAGCCGTAGCCGGCAAAGCGCTCCATCAAGTCAAAAATTTCGTCTGCTTTGTCCTCGCTGATTTGATTTTTTGCCGCACCGGTGCGAAAGATGGCGCGGTGCTCAGCCATTTCCTCGGCCTTTTTCTTGCCCATGGCCCGGCGCAACATATCGGCGCCGCCCAGCGAGTAGCCACCCAGAATCTGCGCGGTCTGCATCACCTGCTCCTGATAGACCATGATGCCGTAGGTCTCGGACAGCATCTCTGCCACCAGCGGATGCGGGTACTCGACTTCCTCGCGCCCATGCTTGCGCGCCACAAAGCTGGGTATCAAGTCCATCGGGCCGGGGCGGTACAGGGCGTTGAGCGCAATCAGGTCTTCCAGTCGCGTAGGCTTGGCGTCGCGGAGCATGCCCTGCATGCCGCGGCTTTCAAACTGGAACACCGCTTCGGTCTGCCCGGCGGAAAACAGACGGTACACCGCCTCGTCATCCAGTGGCAAGTCTTCGTAATTGAAGTGCTCCTGGCCCCGGTGCCGGGCCCGGATGAGGTCGCGCGCAATCTCCAAAATCGTCAGCGTGGCCAGGCCCAAAAAGTCAAACTTCACCAGGCCAATGGCCTCGACATCGTCTTTGTCAAACTGGCTGACCGCCGATTCGCTGCCCGGCTGCTGGTAAAGCGGGCAAAAATCGGTGAGCTTGCCCGGTGCGATCAGCACGCCCCCGGCGTGCATGCCGACGTTGCGCGTCAAGCCTTCGAGTTTGCGCGCCAGTTCCAACAGTGTCTTGACGTCCTCTTCCTGCGCTTCGCGCTGCGCGAGCAGGGGCTCGGCTTCGCTGGCGTACACGGTTTTGTCGTCTTTTTTGCGCTCAGCAGCGGGCGGTGGCAATTGCAGCGTAACCAAGGTGCCGGGCTTGTTTGGAATGAGTTTGCTGATGCCATCGCAAAAGTTATAGCCCAGGTCCAGCACGCGCCCCACATCGCGAATGGCGGCGCGCGCGGCCATGGTGCCAAAGGTCACGATTTGGCTTACCGCCGCCTTGCCGTATTTGTCTTTCACGTAATCAATCACCCGGTCGCGGTTGGTCTGGCAAAAGTCAATGTCAAAGTCGGGCATGGAAACCCGCTCGGGATTGAGAAAACGCTCGAACAGCAAGTTGTAGCGCAGCGGATCCAGGTCGGTAATTTTGAGCGAATAAGCCACCAGCGAACCGGCGCCCGAACCGCGTCCTGGTCCCACCGGGCAGCCATTGTTTTTCGCCCAATTGATAAAGTCGCCCACAATCAAAAAATAGCCCGGAAAGCCCATGGTGATGATGGTTTGCAGCTCAAACTCCAGGCGCTCTTGGTAGCGCGACATCTCGCTGGCGCGCTGAGTCTCATCCGGATACAGATGCTCCATGCGTTCGTGCAAACCGGCCTGCGAGGCATGGCGGAAGTATTCCTCTGGGCTCATGCGTACGCCTCCCACCAGGGGCGTGGGGAAATCGGGCAATTGCGGCTTGCCCAGCACCAGACTTAAGTTGCAGCGCTTGGCGATTTCCAGCGTATTGGCCAGCGCTGAGGGTATGTCGGCGAACAACGCCTGCATTTGAGCGCTGGACTTGAAATACTGCTCGCGCGTAAAGCGGCGGACCCGGCGAGGGTTGCTGAGCAACTCGCCATCGGAAATACAGACACGGGCCTCGTGCGCTTCAAAGTCGTCAGCATGGGCAAACTGCACCGGGTGCGTGGCCACCAGCGGCAAATGCATGCGCGCGGCCAGTTGCACGGCGGCCAGCACATGGGCCTCGTCCTCCGGGCGGCCGGCACGCTGTAGCTCCAAGTAAAAACGATGTGGAAACAGGCTGGACAGTTGCAAAGCCCAGTCATGGGCGCGCGCTGGGTCGCCTTGCATCAGCGCCTGGCCTACCGGGCCGGCCTGTGCGCCACACAGGCAGATCAACCCTGCGTTCAATTCCTGCAGCCACGCTTTGCGCAGCAGCACTTGTGCTTTACCGGTGTTTTGTGTGTGGCCGCGCGCCAGCAATTCGGAGAGATTCAAATAGCCTTGGGCGTTTTGCACCAGCAGCACCATGCGCGAGATCAAGGACGCATCGGCCGCAAAGCCCTCTACCAGCACCTCGGCACCGATCAGCGGCTTGACACCCTCACCGCGGCAGGCCCGATAAAACTTGACGGTGGCAAAGAGGTTATTGAAGTCTGCGATAGCCAGCGCCGGCTGACCGTCAGCAGCGGCTAATTGCGCCACCTCATCGACCCGGGTAGTGCCGTCAACGACGGAAAATTCGGTGTGTAGGCGCAGGTGAACAAACATGGCTGCATTGTAGGTAGCGCTGCCCCGCGGGGCAGCCTAGCGGCAGGTGCGAATCGGTCGCCTGCACCAGAGACCAGGCGGCTGATTTTCTACCTAGCTATAATAGGAGGCTTTGCTGCCAACGCTGCCCCACGGGCAGGTCGCTTGGCAGCAACGGGTTACCGCCACCCGGATTTTGGCGAGGTGAGGTTGGGTTGTGCTGACTTGTCAGGCATAGCCGGGCCGTTTCAAAGTATCGGAGTGTCCTTATGGCACGCGTATGTGAAGTCACGGGCAAAGGCCCCATGGTCGGAAACAATGTTTCCCACGCCAACAACAAAACCAAGCGCCGTTTTCTGCCCAATCTGCAGTACCGCCGTTTCTGGGTTTAATCTGAAAACCGCTGGGTGCGTCTGCGTATTTCAAACGCCGGCTTGCGCCTTATCGACAAAAACGGCATTGACGCCGTGCTCGCAGACCTGCGCGCACGCGGCCAGGCATAAGGAGTAGCACCATGGCAAGCAAAGGCGGACGCGAAAAAATCAAGCTCGAATCCACAGCGGGCACCGGTCACTTCTATACGACCAGCAAAAATAAGAAAACCATGCCCGAGAAAATGCTGATCAAGAAATTTGATCCCAAAGCACGCAAACATGTGGACTACAAAGAAACCAAATTGAAGTAGATCTTTCCTTTGGCACTAAAGAAAAAGCCCGCGATAGCGGGCTTTTTCTTTGCGTCGAAGGTGGACTGCGCAGACAGCTCCAGCCAGACAGAGCAGGCGCCTAGAGCGCCCGACCGCTGCGCTTAGGCCAGTTGGGTGGAACGCAGTTTGAAGGAGAACTCGCGCAGGGTGGCAATACCGCTATCCTCGGCCCGGTGGCACCAGGCGGCTAAATCGGAGGTGAGTTGCTCGCGGGAAACGGCGGTGTTGAGCCACATCTGACGCAATTCCTCACGCATGGTGACCATTTTGTCCAGCGCCGGCGAGGCCGCACGGGCCAGCGCGAGTTGCGGGATCGCCGCTGCCGGGATATTTTCGGCATAGCGGTGCGCCCACAATTTGGCCGCTTTGATAGCTGCCGTATCCGCGCTGCGGGCTTTCATGGCCGCCAGTTCCTGACGCACAGTGGCCTGCATTTGTTTTGCAAAACTGGCCATGATTTCATAGCGATTGGCAATCAGCGCTTCTAGGGTCTTTTCGTCCGCCACCGGGCGCACATCGCCATAGGCAGCTTTGGGCGGTGTTTTCTTCACATGCGCCAGACCGGCGAACTGCAGCATCGAGATATACATCCAGCCAATATCAAACTCGTAGGGCTTGACCGAGAGCTTGGCCGAGGTGGGGTAGGTGTGGTGGTTGTTATGCAGTTCCTCTCCGGCAATGAGGATGCCCCAAGGCGAGATATTGGTGCTGGCGTCAGGGGACTCGAAGTTGCGATAGCCCCAAAAGTGCGCAGCGCCATTGATGATGCCCGCAGCCGTAATCGGCGTCCAGGCCATTTGCACCGCCCACACCGTCAGACCCAGGGCGCCGAACAGCGAGACGTCAATAATCATCATCAAGCCTACGCCCTGCCAGGAGAAGCGGGTGTAGAGATTGCGCTCAATCCAGTCGTCCGGCGTGCCGTGCCCGTAGCGCGCGGTGGTTTCTTTATTTTTGGACTCGGCCCGGTATAACTCAGCGCCTTGGAACAGGACTTTGCGGATGCCGTAAACCTGCGGGCTGTGCGGATCATCGGCCTGCTCGCACTTGGCGTGGTGCTTGCGGTGTATCGCTGCCCACTCTTTGGTGACCTGGCCGGTTGTCAACCACAGCCACAAACGGAAAAAATGGGCCACTGCGGGGTGCAGGTCTAAGGCGCGGTGCGCCTGATGGCGATGCAAGAACACGGTCACGCTGATCATCGTGATATGGGTCAGCGCCAAGGTGAATAAAACAATTTGCCACCAGGCCAAATGCCAGGTCCCATGGCCGAGCCACTCCAGAATGGCGTTGAACATTGCCGAATCAGTCAAAAACATGGATCTGCATCTTTCATTAAGTGAGGCCGTGCAAGCTTTGCACACAGCCCTATCAGCCCCCTAGGCACACACGCTATTGTAAAAAGATGGGGCCGGTTTGTCGCTGCAAAAAGGCTCGGGAGCAAGAAATAGGGCAAATTAAGCATCTAAACCCGCATTAACTGATTGTTTTTTCTGCCAAACCGCCGCGAAAAAGCCATCGGTCGCATGCCTTTGGGGCCATAAGCGCAGGTATTGACTGCCTTCAGCCCCCCCAGCACACAAACTTGCAGCATCGGCTACTTTGAGCCCAAGCAGGATATTGGCCGCGTCCAAAGGCTCAAAACTCGGGTTCGCAGCGCTAAAGGCCTGGGCAATGTCTTCGTTTTCCTGGGGCAACAAGCTACAGGTGGCGTATACCAAACGCCCGCCCGCTTTTAAAAGCCGCGAAGCACTTTGCAAAATCGCCGCCTGTAAAACCGCCATTTCCTGCACCGACTGCGGGCTTTGGCGCCATTTCAGGTCTGGATTGCGGCGCAGCGTGCCTAGGCCCGAACAAGGCGCATCGACCAGCACGCGGTCGATCTTGCCCGACAAGCGCTTGACGCGGTCATCGCGCTCATGGGCAATCGCCGCCGGATGCACATTGGATAAACCACTGCGCGCCATGCGCGGCTTGAAGGAGTCCAGCCGGTGCGCCGAGGTGTCAAAAGCATACAGACGGCCGGTGCTGCGCATACAGGCGCCTATGGCCAGGGTCTTGCCTCCGGCACCGGCGCAAAAATCCACCACCATCTCACCGCGCTTGGCATCCAGCAGCATCGCCAAAATTTGAGAGCCTTCGTCCTGCACTTCAAAGTCGCCACGCAAAAAAGCTTCGTGCTTGTTCAGCGCAGGCTTGCCCGCAATACGCAAACCCCAGGGCGAGTACGGCGTAGGCAGGGCCTTGATGCCCGAGGCCGCCAGGTCTTTTTGCACATCGGCCCGCTTGGCTTTAAAGTCGTTCACGCGCAAATCCAAGCCCGCGCCTTGGTTCATTTGCTCCACCAGGGGCCAGAAGTCCCCTCCCAATTGGTCTTTCAGGGGTTGCACCAGCCATTCAGGCAAGTTATGCCGGTGGCGCTCCATCAAATCGTCCGGTTTGACTTTTTCGCAGGCGTCCAGCCAGTTTTTTTCCTGGTCTGTCAGCGCGCTGCGCAAAAAGTCGCCCGGCCCGTAAAAGCCCAAAATCGCCAGGCGCCGCTCTTTGGGGCCGCTGCCCGAGGGCGCGAGGTGGTCAAACAAGAGTTTTTTGCGTAATACGGTGAAGACGGTTTCGGCCATGGTGGCGCGTTCGCGCGGCCCCAGGCCTTTGTGGTCTCTGAAAAACCGCGACACGGTAGCGTCTGCCGGATGTTCAAATCGCAAGGTCAGCCGCACCAATTCGGCGCAGGCGTCTAATAAAGCTTTTGGATGCATAAGCAGCGCATTGTCCCATGCAAGATGAAGACCTTCCCCCTTTGATCCAGACACCGCCCGGCCTGTACCGCCATTACAAAGGCGGCATGTACGCGATATTGGCGACCACACGCCATAGCGAAACCCTGGAGCCCATGACTTTGTACCGCGCGCTGTACGGCGCACACGGCCTGTGGGTGCGGCCGGCGGCTATGTTTGACGAGATAGTGGTGTGGGAAGGCGTGCAGCAGCGCCGCTTTACCCGCATCGGCGCCCTGCCAGAGGGCGCCTTGGACTTGGCTAGCTAATCCCGGCCGCTAAAAGTCTGCGCACCGCGCGTGGGTAAATAAGGTGCTCAGTCGCCAGCACGCGCGCCGCCAGGCTTTGCGCATCGTCGTCGGGCAGCACCGGTACCACCGATTGTTCCAAGATGGCGCCCTCGTCCAGCACCTCGGTCACGCGGTGCACCGTGGCACCGGCAAATTTGCAACCGGCGGCAATGGCCCGTTCGTGGGTATGCAGCCCGGTAAACGACGGCAGCAGAGAGGGATGGATGTTGATCAAACGCCCGGCGTGCGCTTGTACAAAGGCCGGCGTCAAGATGCGCATAAAGCCGGCCAGCAAGACCAGGGGTGGCTTGCCCGTACCCGCATACGGGGCGATGGCCTGCGCCAATGCGGCATCAAATTGCGCGCGGTCGGGGAACTCCGCGTGGGCAATCGTTTGGTTGGCAATGCCTTGCTGCTGCGCCCAGCGCAAGCCTGCGGCGTCGGTCCGGTTGCTGATGACTGCGGCAATATGCGCGTCGTAACGCGCAGCCCAGTCTTCCCGCTGCGCAGCGCGAACCAGGGCAGCCATATTGGAGCCGCCGCCAGAAATCAAAATCACAATCGCTTGCATAAGTGGCCGATTATCCGGCGCAGAGCGCGCACGGCAAATACCCACGCAGCCCCAGCCCATGTCGCAACTCCGACAGATAAAAACGAACGATCGTGCTAAAAACGCGCCACGGGCAAGATGCCCCTATCCTTAGACCACCTGGAGACGCATTTATGGATTTGGCATTTACCCCCGAAGAGCTGGGTTTTCGCGAAGAGATACGCGCCTGGGTACACGCCCATCTGCCGCAGGACATTGCACATAAAGTCCACAACGCCCTGCAACTGACGCGGGAAGATATGCAGCGCTGGGGCCAGATTTTGGGCAAAAAGGGCTGGCTGGGCCACGCCTGGCCCAAGGAATTCGGCGGTCCGGGCTGGAACGCGATCCAAAAACATTTATTCGAAGAAGAATGCGCCTTGGCCGGTGCGCCGCGTGTGGTGCCCTTTGGGCCGGTGATGGTCGCACCCGTCATCATGGCTTTTGGCAATGCCGCACAGCAACAGCGCTTTTTGCCGGGTATTGCCAGCGGCGAGGTGTGGTGGAGCCAGGGCTATAGCGAACCGGGATCGGGTTCGGACCTGGCCTCTCTCAAGACCCGCGCCGAGCGGGTGGGCGAAAACTACATTGTCAACGGCCAAAAAACCTGGACCACTCTAGGCCAGTACGGCGAATGGATTTTCTGCCTGGTGCGCACTGCGGCCGAAGGTAAACCGCAAAACGGCATCAGCTTTTTGCTCATCGACATGAAGTCGCCCGGCGTCACCGTGCGGCCTATCATCTTGCTAGACGGCTCCGCTGAAGTGAATGAAGTATTTTTTGACAACGTGCAAGTGCCGGCGGAAAACCTCATCGGTGAGGAAAACAAGGGCTGGAGTTACGCCAAATACCTGTTAGCCCACGAGCGCACCAATATTGCGGACGTCAACCGCGCCAAACGCGAACTCGAGCGCCTCAAACGCATCGCTAAAACTGAAGGCGTCTATGAAGACAGCCGCTTTCGCGACGAAATCGCCAAGCTCGAAGTGGATGTGGTGGCTTTAGAGATGATGGTGCTGCGCGTGCTGTCCGCAGAAAAGGCCGGTAAACAGTCGCTCGATATTGCGGGACTGCTAAAAATCCGCGGCAGCGAAATTCAGCAGCGCTACAGCGAACTGATGATGCTGGCGGCCGGACCCTTCGCACTGCCCTTGATCCGCGAGGCTATGGAAGCGGGCTGGCAGGGTGACCATGTCGGGCATGCGCATTGCGCGCCCTTGGCATCGACTTATTTCAATATGCGTAAAACCACGATTTACGGCGGCAGCAACGAAGTGCAGCGCAATATCGTCTCGCAATTTGTGCTGGGCTAACAGGCCGCAGCCACTGAAGGAAACACACCAGGGAGTTCGATTTTTCTGCCGACCAAGAACACCTGCGCGACGCGGTACGCAAATGGGTGGACAAGGCGTACAGCTTTGAGCGCCGCCGCAGCATTGAACAGGCAGGTGGCTTTGACCGTGGCGCCTGGAAGGAGCTGGCAGAGCTAGGCCTGTGCGGCCTGTACGTCAGCGAAGATGACGGCGGCATGGGCATGGGCCCGGTCGAAGGCATGGTCGTGATGGAAGAGCTAGGACGCGGCAT